>JAUPLE010000820.1 GCA_030837085.1 Acidobacteriota bacterium
AGCTTCACGAAATCGCCGCGCTGATGCGGGAGGAGTTTGTCGAGCGCGGCTTTGCGGCCGCCGGCGTCCTTGGCGATGATCATCTGACGCACGGTAAGGATGCGCTGAGCGTCGAAGAACATATGTTCGGTGCGGCAGAGACCGATTCCTTCCGCGCCGAATTTGCGGGCGACTTCGCTGTCTTTGGGGGTATCGGCATTGGTCCGGACTTTGATGGGCCGTTCCTCATCCACCCATTTCATGAACTCTTCGAAATTGCCGGAGATTTCAGGGGTAATCAGTTTAAGAGCGCCGGCGATGACTTCGCCGGTGGTGCCGTTCAGGGTAATGGTATCGCCTTCTTTAAAGGTCTTGCCGGCGATTTCGCAGGTATTTTCGGGTTTGATTACCAGGTCGCCGCAGCCGGCCACGCAGCATTTACCCATGCCCCTGGCGACTACTGCCGCATGGGACGTCATACCGCCGGTGGCGGTAAGAATACCCTGGGCAACAGCCATGCCGCCGATATCTTCCGGGGAAGTTTCTTTGCGAAGCAGTACGACTTTTTCACCTCTATTGGCCCATTCTTCGGCTTTTTCAGCGGTAAAAACGATTTTTCCTACCGCGGCGCCCGGCGATGCCGGGAGTCCTTTGGCCAGTGGGCTGTACTTTTCCCTGGGATCAATATTGGGATGGAGTAGTTGATCGACGTCTTCGGGTTTGACCCTCATAATGGCTACCTGCTTGGTAATTAAACCTTCATGTACCATGTCAACGGCGATCTTTACGGAAGCGAAACCGGTGCGCTTGCCGTTCCGGGTTTGCAGCATGAATAATTTCCCTTTCTCAATGGTAAATTCCATATCCTGCATATCGGCGTAATGGTGTTCCAATTTGTTCTTAATATCGATCAATTGTTTATATATTTCCGGGTTCTGTTTTTCCAGTTCCGCTACCGGCAGGGGTGTGCGGATACCGGCCACGACGTCTTCGCCCTGGGCGTTCATCAGGTATTCGCCGTAATACTTGTTTTCACCTGTGGATGGATTCCTGGAGAATGCAACCCCGGTGCCGGAGGTTTCGCCCAGGTTGCCGAAAACCATGGATTGTATATTGACGGCGGTTCCTTTCAAACCGGTGATTTTGTTTAATTCCCGGTATTTAATGGCCCTGGCGTTGTTCCAGGAGCCGAACACCGCATCAATGGCTTTCCACAACTGTTTTTTGGGGTCTTGGGGGAATTCTGAGCCGGTTTCTTCTTTGACCAGTTCTTTGTATTTAACAACGATTGTTTTCAAGTCATCGACATCCAGGTCTACATCATTTTTAATGCCTTTAACGTGTTTTTGGCCCTGGAGTATCTCTTCGAATTTTTCATGTTCGATTTCCAGGACGACGTTCCCGAACATCTGGATGAAACGCCGGTATGAATCGTATGCAAAGCGGCTGTTGCCGGATTTTTGAACCAGTCCGATCACGGATTGATCATTCAGTCCCAGGTTGAGGATGGTGTCCATCATACCGGGCATGGAAGCAGCGGCGCCGGAACGTACCGATACCAGGAGCGGATCGTCTTTATCGCCCAACTTTTTTCCCATTTGTTTTTCCAGTTTTTCCAGGTTGGCTGCTACTTCTTCCTCCAGGCCCTGGGGATAACTCTTATTATTTTTGTAATACAGATCGCATACTTCCGTGGTAATGGTAAATCCCGGCGGGATGGGCAGTTTCAGATCGCTCATCTCTGCCAGGTTGGCTCCTTTGCCACCTAGTAAGTCTTTCATTTCTTTTTTTCCTTCAGTGAAATCTTTGGAAAAAAAATAAACATATTTGTTTGCCATTTGGCCTCCTTCATTTTTCATTTTTTTCTACGATAATTTATCCAGTACTTTTTTCTTAAATTCCATTAATTGGAATGGTTTCTTCAAACATTCGACTTTCGTTTTCTTTAAAAATTTGTATATATCCTGGGAATATGGGTCTGCTGTCACCATAATGACTTTTTTCTCCATTTTCCTTGTGCGTAAAAACTCGTAGATATCCATGCCGCTGGTTTCCGGCATGCGGATATCGGTAATAACCAGGTCAAAAGCGTCGTCGCCATCGAGCAACCGCAGTGCTTCCGGGCCGCTGGTGGTAGTGACGATATCCATATTCACGTCATTTAGCAGGATCTCTTTCATTAAATCTACCAGGTAGGCTTCATCGTCCACGATCAGGATTTTCCCGCGCAGCGATTTCTTCCGGGGAGCCGGGAGATAATCGATTATCTCGTGCTCCTCAGGGGTCTTTTTAAAAGGAAATGAAACGATAAATTCCAGGTACTCTCCTTTTGTAGATCTTATATGGCGTGACGCCTCGTGGGTGGCGATTACTCTCTCACATAAGCACAGGCCCAAGCCTGCTCTACCGGAAAAACGCGAATAAAAAGGAGCCCAGATATCCTGGAGTTCGGCTTCCTCAATGCCGATGCCGTTGTCCCGGACGGATAATGAATAGGCGCGAGAATCCCCGCTCCGTGTTATCCGGGTCTTTATGGTGATAAGACCGCCATGGTTTGCTTTTTGCTTTTTTTTCTCTTTTATGGCCTGGACGGCATTATCGATTATATTGGTTAGCAACACCTCGATCTGCCCCTGGATCAACATCGCATCCGGGACCGAAGGGTCCAGGTCCAGGTGTACTCTTATGTTTTCCGTGGCCTGGATTTCGTTAAGATAGGGTCTTAGTGAACTGATAATATTATTTAAATTCTCTTTTTCTCTTATTTGTTCTTCGCTTTTGAAATAGTCCCTTAAGTAGTTTAACTGTTCGGTCAATTCATTGGCATTTTTTTCTATCTTGAGCATTCTTTCCCGGATGGACTCGTCTTGCACCTTAGTCAACAGGATCTGGGAATATCCAAGGATAGGGGTCAATTTGTTTTTGAGTTTATGGAAGATCACCGGCAGCATTTCGCCTAATATTTCGTTTTTCTGTAATTTCAGCAGGTTTATTTTGGACTGGGTTAACTCTTTATCATAGGTAAAGAGTTCCCGGGTGACCAGTGTTTTCTTGCTGGTTTCATTTTCCTTGCCCTGGAAATTGAAATAATTCTGGAAAGAATTGGCAATGATATTGGCCAGGATTTGTATGTAGGACATTTCAATGTCAAGGGCCTGGTAATCCTCATTGGCCACCTTTAACAGTAAGAACCCGAAGAAATTGGTGTGGTAGGAGATGGGAAATACCAGGGTGTATCTATCCGGGGCGATGGCTAATTTTTCCATTTCATCAATTTCCAACCGGACCGGTTCATTTGATATTCGTGATTTCATCAGGCTTTGGAAGTCATCGGCGCTAATGGGTTTTCTCTTGAACTCTTTGCCGGTCATCAGCGCAAAATGATCGGATGCCGGGTCTTTATAGATAAATTCGATGGTAAATTCGCTAATAAAGTGTTCAAAATATTCGAACAATGACGCCATGATTTTTTCCGGTGAAACCAAAGAAGAAAGGAAATAAGACAGGTTCAGCATATGGGACAGGAATAATTTTTCCCGGGCTACCTGCGCCTGGGCGCCTGATAATTGCTGGGTCAGCAGTACCATATCCAATTCTTCTTTCATCAGGGTTATAATTAATGATGACCCGGTCTCGATAATTTTAGCCAGGTCTTTTTGCATTTCCGGGAAGTCGCTCATATAGGTCCCCATGATATTGGGGAGGGATTTTATGGTGGCATCCACTTCGGATAGGGAGAGGTGCAATAATTTTTTGGTATTGTTTTCCACCTCTTTAAAAATGCTTTTCCTAACGGCATCATCTTCTGTGAGCAGAAGTTCCGTTAACTGGTTGGCAATAAAGGAGATTTTGTTTTGGATTTCATCGCTGGTCAGTTCAACGTGGCTTTTAATTCCTTCTTTGAAGTGGTCGGGAAAATTCCAGTATTGGCAAAATTTTATACCCAGTTCGATATGATCGGTAGAGAATATTTTTCTTTCTGCTTCGATCAATTCATTATCAGTGGGGGAATAGATTTTATGGTATTTTGCCGGTGCATGCAGGAATAAAAGTAGTTGGCCGATATCCGCCAGTAAACTGGAGATATATAATTCATCAGGGTCAAGATACCTTTGTTTCTGAGCAAGGAGCAAACTGATGGAAGAAAAGATAAGGGATTTTTTTAAGATGGAATTGAAAGTCTTCCCGAATTTGGGCTGATAATCAACTTTCTTAAGGAAATCGAAAATAGAAAAAGTAAAAGCAAGGTCTCGTATCTTACGCGTGCCCAGTAGAACAATGGCGTGGGAAAGGGTACGGATTTCCTGCGGGAAGCCGTAAAAGGGAGAATTGGCTACTTTAAGGATTTGGGCGGATAAAAAAGGGTCTTTGCCTACAACTTCCGTCATATCCTTTATAAATGACGGGGGGTTTCGTTTTTCCAGTTCGATAATTTCATACAGAGTTTTGGACAGTGTCGGCAGCTTGATAGAATGTAAAACTTTTTCTAAATCCATTAGTACTCACTAAAAAATCATTCATCCAATTATATGATATTTTGGCCCTAAATACAACTGTGAAGGAAATTTTGCCTGTTCCCTTGTTGTATTTTACTGATGAAATGAATTGGGCATTTGGCGGAAAAGTGGGTTTATGCTATAATAAACCAATGCGCGAATCTTTGTTTTCGCGGCCGGTAAGGAGAACAATGAACAGTACAGCAGTACCGCAAGAACCAGCGAGACATCAATTGCAAACGGTTGAGTTGACTAAGATTTATAATAAAACAAAGGTGGTTGACCGAATAAATCTGAGTATTGAGAGCGGCGATATAATCGGCTTGCTGGGCCGCAACGGCGCCGGCAAAACCACTACCTTTCTCATGATGTCCGGGATTGTGAAACCCGACGGCGGAAAAGTACTGCTGGACGGTGAAAATATGAATGACCTGCCTTCCCATGTGAGGGCGGAAAAGGGACTGGTTTACTTGCCCCAGCAGCATTCGGTTTTCCTGAAAGCCACGGTTTTCCAGAATTTATTCATGGTCCTGGAGCTTTACCGTGATAAAGAAAGCGCCGTGGAACAAGCCCGGGGGTTAATGGAAGACTTTGGCTTAATGACGGTGGAAAATTCTTATGCCTACCAATTGTCCGGCGGTGAAAAGCGCCGGTTGGAAATCGCCAGGGCTATGATTATGCAGCCGAAATTCCTGTTCCTGGATGAACCTTTTACCGGCATTGATCCGATTACGATACTGGAAATCCAGAAGGTTATCCTGAAATTGAAAGAGCGGGGCATGGGCATCATTATTACCGATCATAATGTCAAAGATACGTTCGATATCACGGATAAAGTCTATATTATCCAGAAGGGGCAGTTATTAAGTTCCGGTCCCCCGGCGGAAGTGGTTAAAGAAGAACGCACCCGCCGGCTTTTCTTAGGTCATGACTTCGAATGGGAAGAGAGGTAGGGCCGTTTATTTTTTCTCTCTGGCAATGAGAACCGGGTAGAATTGGGGAAAATGGTCGATGACCCGCAGTCCGGGTGAGAGTTCGAGTGAACCTTGGAGAGCCCGGGTAATGTAAATCTTTGCTGTATTGACCGCCTCCCGGAGCGTTTCGCCGCGGGCAACGGCAGCGGCAATGGCTGAGGCCAGTGTACACCCGGAACCATGGTTGTTGACGCCGCGGATCAATTCCGATTCGAAACTGATCATTTCCCGGCCGTCGAATAAAATATCCACTGCTTTGTCTGCTTCCAGGTGCCCACCTTTCATTAAAACAGGGACTTTAAAACGTTCAAACAATCCCTTTGCCGCTTTTTCCAGGTGTTGACGAGTTTCCAATTGCTCATCCAGGAGAATCCCGGCTTCGGGCATGTTGGGGGTGATTAATGCCGCCATGGGAAAGAGTTTCTCGGTCAATTGGCGGATGGCGTCATCCTGGATGAGTTTGCTGCCGGAGGTGGCTGCAAAGACGGGATCAATGATGAGGGGAGCTTTGGGGTAACGGGGATCGCCCAGGGTCCGGGCGATTATCTCGATGATTTCGGCTGAGAAGAGCATTCCGGTTTTAATGGCTTTTATGGGAAATCCTTCCAGCACGGCGATGAGTTGTTTTTGGACGACATCGGGGGAGATAGGTTGGATAGCGGTGACGCCCGTGAGGTTTTGGGCGGTTACGGCGGTAATAACGCTGGTTCCGAAAACACCCAGTGCGGAAAAGGTTTTTAAATCCGCCTGGATGCCTGCGCCGCCGCCGGAATCGGAACCGGCAATAGTTAAGGCGGCGCAATTAGGCAGTAATTTTTTCATCATCATGCTGATATTAATGTTTAATGGTAACGCCGTGACGTTTATTTGCTAAACAAAGCTATCAATATGATGATAATCGCGATGGTTACCAGGATGGCCAGGGTAATTTTCAGTGCGCTGTAAGGCCGTTCACCCTGTACTTCACCGGTTTGACCATTAACGAGGAAGCGGTACACTTTATCTCCATATTTATAAGAACTGATCCAGAGGGGCAAAAGAATGTGTTTGAAAGTAATATCACTGTATGAGGTATTCATGGTATAAATCCGCTGTTCATCGCCGCCGATATCACTGCATATGGTCGATCGTATTACCGGCGTCATCAGGTCTTTGGCAATTTTCAATCCTTCCACCAGTTCCACCTGGTAAGACTCGGTGCGGAATCCACTCAAGAATTTATCATTGTAAGGCACCAGCTCACTTAAACGCCAGGGTTCCAATCTCTGGGTATAATTGACGGGCAGTGACTTACTGGCAATTACGAGAATATCGTCGAAATCGTTCGCCACCAATCCGGCAGTAGACGACCACCGGGTATGCCGCACCTGTCGTGTCCGGGTAACTTGCTGTCCGTTTTCCGTTGTCGTATACGTTTCGGTTTCATAGTAGTACGTCCCCCGGGCGCCGGTATAAGCGGTTTGGGTCCTGGTGTCATAGGTCCAGTATGGCACATAAATACCGTCCAGGTTTCCACTGGCTGCTTTTTGTTTCAGGTCCGACGGCGCAAACCAGAGTTTATTAATCCAGTTCCTGAAAAATTCCGCGGCTTTCTTTTTATCGATGACAAAAGGGACCAGGGATTTGGGTTTCAGTACTTTGCTGGTACTGCCGGTTTGCACCACGATGCTGGAGGCGCAATAGGGGCAGTGGTCGGCCGTGACATTGGGCAGCATGGTGAGGGACGCCCCACAGGCCGAACACCTCACGGTTACTACTTCTATTTTTTCCTCTTTCTCATACTGGGTGCTGATGAATTTTTCGAAATCAATCTCTTCGATAACTTCAGTGGAAGCTTCGATGACGTTTTCTGCTCCGCAGTATGTGCAGGTTAAACTTTTGGTGCCGGGTTTAAATTGCAGGATGGCCCCGCACCCGGTACACTTTAACTCTTTATTGATCTCTTTGTTTTCCGAATTGAAATCCATGGTTTTCATACCTCGCTTTTATGCTTTCATGAGCATTATTAAATGCATTTCCGCGGTCTTACATAGGGGGAACAGGGGGAGGCGGGGGCGGCGGGGTTGCCGCAAACAGTGCAGCCACTTCCGGGACTTCCGCTGCTTTGGACCATGCGGCCATACCTTGTTTCCATACCAGTGTATCACGTGTAAGAGTTTGCTGCATGACCATTTGTCGTAAAACATCCATGGTAAAAGGCCCGGATTGAGTTCCGCCCACGACGACGTAGAAGGGGGTTGACCCTGGGATCGGCGGCGGCATTGCTCCTGCCTGGGGTTGCTGCGCCTGTTGCCCATGCTGTTGTTGAAACATGCCTGCCATCTGGGTGGCCATGGCAAAACCCATGCCCAGGCCGATGCCTTCGCCTGCCGTGCCGCTGGGATTTTTGGCGGCAGTTTCCATTGATTTGGCGGCCTGGTACTGCATGAAGTTCTGGAGATTGCCGATAACGCCCATGCTGTTGCGTTTGTCAATAGCTTCTTCCACTTCCGGGGGAAAGGAGACATTTTCAACCAGGAACTTGGTTAGTTCTAAACCATATTCGTCGAATTCCGGCTGTATTTTCCCCTGGATAAGTTTTGACAGTTCATCGTATTGGGTAGCCATATCAATGGCCGGGATTTTGCTTTCCGCCAGGGAATCGGAAAAGCGGGTGATGATAATATTTTTTAATTGTTCGGTAATCTCTTCCGTGGTAAATTGGCCATCGGTCCCGGCGAT
>JAUPLE010000821.1 GCA_030837085.1 Acidobacteriota bacterium
AAGCGTATCAACTGAACTTTTAAGTTCCATCTCCTTTTCGCCGTTTTTTATTTTCTCTGTCGAATAGTATTTGAGGGGGTCCAATTGAAGAATATATGTTTGCGGATCGATAAAATAATTTGCCTTGTGGAAATTGAGGAAAATCATTTTATATATAGACGCTGGTGTATGTGCAACCACATTGGCATTCAATGTTAAACCGAATAGTTCCTCTTTTAGAAACCGGTGTTTTAAAATTTTTGTTTCCTTGTGTGACCCAAACCTCAGGTAATGGCTTATTGGTTGCATTTTATATTCCTAACGTTTTGTTTTAATCTTGTGACTCCAGAATTGCAAAGAAACTCGGATTTCCTGGGTAATAATAAATTATCGATTTCCGAGGTGTTCTCATCCCATAAAGCAAAACCAAATCCGTAGAACTCTAATTCTTCAATTATTTTTTTAGAAAGCCTATCGCTAACGAATTTTTTTGGCATGCACAGGTAGCAATAGGTGGATGCGATACGGTGTTCTTTCATTTGTTCGATTGCATATTTCCATTTTTTTATTTTTAATTCATACGAAGTTACCTCTTCATCTTCTATAATCACTAAATCGATTACTCGGGACATAAAAGGGACTTCGGAAAAGATATTCTTCCTCTTGTTTCTATAATAACTGAGCACTTTTTCCTGTAACAGCGCTTCCTTCATTTGAAAACTCCCTCAGAGAAAAGCGTGTGATAGATAAGTGATTTCTCGGCATATTTAGGGTATTTTGTGTAGACATATTTCAAAATATCTTTTAAGGTTGTATTTACCATCTTCGTTTTAAATTTTTCTAAGACTTTCCTCCGGTCATCAGATAATTCCGCCCAGGAGAACCAAATATCACGGTTAGTCATCATTTTTTTTCCATTTTCTGTTAATTCAAAGCCTTCGCTAATGAATATGTCTTCATTTTGAAGGCCAAGGACTTCAGCTTCCTCCTCCATTAATCGTCTATCCAGTTCCATTTCTTCCCTGTCCACTGAATTTGGGGGGGAAACGGGAAATAATCGAATGATTTCCCTTGTTTCGAGAAAGTCGATGGCTTCGTAAACTTTTTTACTATAAGGACCAAAATTGTATGCCTCAAAATTGAAATCCATCGGTTTGTTCTCATTTTGGAAAAAATGTGAAAGCTCTTTTTCGAAAATAAAAACCATCTTCATCAACCTTGTTCTTCCTAAAATAGGAACCGGCTTTTTCCCTGTGGCAGTTGGAGAGTACAACAGCAAATGAATGAGATGAACCGGCTTTAGGTCTTTTTTCATTTGAATTCTCTCCTATCGGAAACAATCAGGAATAATACAGCCTTATCCCTACTGACAGCATGATGTGCACAATTTGATATTATGTCCTTCATATCGATATTGTATCGGAAATTATTTTTTTTTTCAACACCACCCTCGATATTTTTTTGACTTTCTCGATCTGCACAATGGATTCACTCTTATAGCCAGGGATAATGCTTTCTCGGCAAACAGAATTCGCCAAAAGCTTCCTCGCTAAGATTAAGAGTCACTTCCAACACCTGGTCATCAGCCCCAATATAAGGCTCAACAATGCGGATAGTATACTGCCCCGGAACCACGTTCACAATTCGATAGTCCAAATCATACAAACACATGCAGTGACACCCGGCAATACTCTCCTGCTCCGTAATCGTAATCCGATTACCGCTGCACACGACCACTCCGCTTATATCCCCAGGACAACAATTAAATCCGGCATTACTGTGAGTCAAAATTAATGTGTCAACTCCATTATACTGGTAAGCAATACAGTCAGAAAACGGACCCGGCGCAAAATCTTCCCCTGCCCCAACAACACCGGTTAGCGATTCTTTGCACCCCGTGTGGTCCATCAACATACCAACAAGAACCGCCTGCACTTCCGCACTCTTTTTGCATCCCCCAACTGTAACCAAAAACATACAGACCAATATACTCAAAATTCCTAAACCTTTTTCCAATGATTTCATGTTATTAACTCCTATTAGATGATTTTTCAGTAATTATTCCAGCAAATTGCGTGCCGGATATTTTTATACTTTTTTGTCCTAAAAGAAGGACAGCAAGTCAGAACCCTTTTGAAAAAGGGTTCCGACACCTCCTAAAACTTCTATTTAGCTAAAGATAACCATTTTTCTATTTCCTGGACAGCCATTCCCTTCCTCTGCGCATAATCATCTACTTGATCTTTTGCTACCTTCCCCACCGGGAAATATTGCGCCCCCGGATGCGAAAAATAATACCCACTCACCGACGCCCCAGGAACCATCATGTAACTCTCACTCAACCCAATCGATACCCGCTCCTCTACCTGCAACCAATTAAATAACCCCCACTTCTCCGTATGATCAGGACACGACGGATACCCCGGCGCAGGCCGAATACCCCGATATTTCCCTCTAAACAACTCCTCTACTTCTAAACGCTCATCCGGCGCATACCCCCATAACTCCTTCCTGACCATTTCATGAAGCCGCTCAGCAAACGCTTCGGCCAAACGGTCCGCCAACGCCTTTATCATTATAATACTATAATCGTCATTCTCCTTTTCAAACTTTTTTAGGACCGCCTCTATCCCCAACCCGGCCGTCACGGCAAATCCACCCAAATAATCCTTAACCCCACTCTCCTTCGGCGCAATAAAATCAGCCAACGCCAGGTATTCATCCACTCCGGCCGACTCACCCACGTCGCCACCCGCTCCCTTCACCTGCCGCCGCAGCGTATGAACCACAGCCAACACCTCCCCACGCGACTCATGTGTATAAATATCAATATCATCATCATCCCCCGAATTGGCGGGAAATATCCCCACTACCCCATTGACCCGGAGCCACTGTTCTTTCTCAATT
>JAUPLE010000822.1 GCA_030837085.1 Acidobacteriota bacterium
AAACAAAAACCGAGATTCTATAATAGGGCGCCCCCGCCGGGGGCTTCATCATTCATCATTCATCGTTCATCATTCAAGTCATCTCGCATACATCATCTACACCTCCGGTTCCACGGGGAAACCCAAGGGTGTAATGGTGGAACACCGCAATGTGGTTCGACTGGTAAAAAATACAAATTTTGTGGAATTCAGGGAAGGTGACCGGCTTTTACAGACCGGCGCATTGGAATTCGATGCATCAACGTTTGAAATCTGGGGGTCATTGTTAAATGGGATGACTCTTTGTGTTGCCGGAAAGGATGAGATATTGAATCCCGTAAAACTAAAAGGGAACATCCGCAAATATGATGTTTGTACAATGTGGCTTACCTCGCCGCTTTTTAATCAATTAGTAGCTGTGGATGTTGAGATATTTTCAGGGTTAAGGAATTTATTAGTGGGAGGCGACGTGTTGTCTCCGTTACATATAAACCGAGTAATCGAGAGGTTTCCTCAGTTAAATATTATTAACGGTTATGGCCCGACAGAGAACACCACGTTCTCCACCACTTACCGGATAAAAAAGCAATATGCGTCACGAATACCTATTGGGAAGACCATATCGAATTCTACCGCTTACGTAGTGGACAGGGCCGGTCACCTGGCGCCGGTAGGCATAGCCGGCGAATTATTGGTAGGAGGAGATGGTGTATCACGAGGCTATTTGAACAATCCGGAATTAACTTCTAGAAAATTCAATAGATACTATATGTCCAATAAGACCTATATTTGTTACAAGACTGGCGACCTGGCGAGGTGGGTGGTTGACACTGCGGCGCAGGGGACCTATATAATCGAATTTCTAGGGCGCGTCGATCAGCAGGTTAAGATCAGGGGATTCAGGATTGAGTTAGGTGAAATCGAAGCGGAGCTATTGAAACATGAGATGGTCAAAGAAGTCGTCGTCATTGACAGGAAAGAAGAAAGTGGTGAAAAGTACTTGTGTGGATATATTGTGGTAAATGGAGATTTCAATATAGCAGGGCTTAAGGAATACCTTGCCGGGCGTTTACCGGCTTATATGATCCCTACATATTTTATGTCGATAGAGAGAATACCGCTGACGGTCAATGGTAAAGTGGACCGAAAAGCATTGCCTGTGCCGGAAATAAAAAGAAGTAAACAATATGAGGCTGCAGCCAATGAAATAGAGGAAAAATTAGCCAGGATATGGTCAGAAGTACTGGCGATTGAGAAAGATAAAATCGGTATGAATGACGATTTTTTCCAATTGGGAGGTCATTCACTGAAAGCCACTATATTAACTGCCAAAATCCACAAATTTTTCGATGTAAAAATTCCCTTGACCCAAATATTTCTACTTCCTACTGTGCGGGAATTAGGCCAATATATAAAAGAAGCAGTGGAAGATAAATATTTGGCGATGGCGTCAGTGGAAAAGCGGGATTATTATGAGTTGTCTTCTGCCCAGCAGAGGCTTTATATTTTGCAACAGATGGATGCAGGGGGATCCAGTTATAATGTCCTCCTTGCCTATGTGTTGGAAGGCGAACTGGATATAATGCGCCTGGACACAGTCTTCAGGAAGTTGATCCAGCGGCATGAAAGCCTTCGTACTTCGTTTATTGTAGTAAACGACGAAACGGTACAGAGAATCCACGATGAAGTTGAATTTAAAATCGAAATATTAGATGGTAGGGATTGGGAATCCTGCGGATCAGGGATTGGGATTTTCATTCGTCCCTTTGAACTTTCCAGTGCACCATTGATGAGAGTTGGGGTGATAAAAAAAACCGAAACACGTCATGTTCTTGCTGTGGATATCCATCATATTGTGACGGACGGAACTTCGATGCAAGAACTGATAAAGGAGTTCAAGTTACTTTATATGGGTATAGAACTGCCGCAGCTGCGGGTACAATATAAGGATTATGCATGGTGGCAACGCCGTGAGGAGCAGAAAGAAGTCATTCGGCACCAGGAAACATATTGGTTGAAGCAGTTTAGCGGTGAAATCCCAGTATTGGAATTGCCCACGGATTTTCCCAGGCCAGCAGTGCAGAGTTTTGAGGGGCATTCGCTGGGTTTTGAAATCTCGGCCTTAGAGATGAAGGACTTAAAGAAAATGGCTGTGCAGGAAGGGGTCACATTGTATATGGTATTACAGTCGGTCACGAATATTTTCTTAGCTAAATTATCCAACCAGGAGGATATCATTATAGGGACGCCCACGGCGGGTCGCCGTCATGCAGACCTTGAGCGTATCATCGGGATGTTTGTCAATACCCTGGCCATAAGAAATTTCCCAGTGGGAGAGAAACGGTTTACTGATTTCCTGGGAGAGGTCAAGGAAAGAACTTTGGCAGCATTTGAGAACGAGGATTATCAATTTGAGGACCTGGTAGAGAAGGTATTGGTAAATCGGGATATGGGGCGTAATCCACTGTTTGATGTGGTATTTGTACTGCAGAATCTGGATGTACAAGGGACTATTGCGGACATGAATATCCCAGGCCTGTTGGTAAAACCTTATGCAAGTGAACTTCAGAACTCAAAATTTGACATCACGTTGAGTTGTTTCGAGGGGCGTGATGGACTGATTTTCACGATGGAATATTGCACCAGACTTTTTAAAGAAGAAACAATTAAGCGATTTATTGGTTATTATAGGAATATTATTTCTATTGTGTTAGCTAATCCCTTGGGAAAGATAGCAGACATCGAGATTATAACCGAAGAAGAGAAACGCCTAATAATGGAGGAATTCAATGATACGGGAGTGCCATATCCTGTGGGAAAGACTATTCCTGAATTATTCGAGAGCCAGGTTGGAAAGACGCCGGATCGCATCGCGGTTTTTGGCCACGGACTGACACGGACAACCACGGACAATCATGTAGGGGCAGAATCCAATTCTGCCCCCTCCTTCCGGCATATTTACATGTCCTATCGCCAATTAAACGAGCAATCCGATCAATTGGCCGGGTTGTTAATCGAAAAAGGTGTCCTGGCGGACGATATTATTGGGATAATGTTAGAACGTTCCATCGATATGATATTAGGAATCCTGGGTATATTGAAGTCAGGTGCCGCTTATTTGCCTATTGATCCATCTGCACCACCGGAGAGAGTCGATTACATGCTGAAAGACAGCGGTGCAAGGATATTGATAAATAAATCCGAAATCCGAAATCCGAAATCCGAAACAAATCCAAATGTTCAAAAAATAAATGTTCAAAACAAAAACCGAGATTCTATAATAGGGCGCCCCCGCCGGGGGCTTCATCATTCATCATTCAGCATTCAGCATTCAAATCATTTGGCTTATATTATCTACACCTCCGGTTCCACGGGAAAGCCTAAAGGCGTACCGATCAGTCATGCGAATTTATCTCCGTTATTGCATTGGGGATATAGACATTTGGGATTGGGAACTAAAGACCGATTTTTGCAGAATTTATCGTATTATTTCGATTGGTCGGTGTGGGAGATTTTTATAGGACTCACCACCGGGGCTTGCTTGTACATGGTTGCGAAGGAGTTGTTATTAAATCCAGAAGCTTGTGTAGCGTTTATGAAACAGAATGACATAACGGTGCTTCACGTGACACCGACGCAATACCAGTTTTATTTAAAAGCGCCGGAGAGGCCACGGACGTTGAAATATTTGTTCATCGGCGCCGAGAAATTGACTAAAGAGTTGGTGGAGAGAAGTTTCGAGTCGGTTAACCAGGATTGTCGGGTA
>JAUPLE010000086.1 GCA_030837085.1 Acidobacteriota bacterium
GATTTGAGTTTGCCGAAAGGCCCGCTCTTTACTTCGATGGGTATCAGTAAATCCTTAAAGGGATAAAGAAAATCAATTTCCGCCTCGCCTTGCTCTTTAACCCAAAAATGGAGCCTGGGAGGCCGATACGTTTGGGAAATGATTTCCTGGGCCGCCAGTTGCTCTGAAATTCTCCCCTGGTATACCTGGTGCAGCGACTGTTTTTCCGAGAAAAACTCTTTAAAACCGATACGAAAATTGATCAGGCCCACGTCAAGGAAAAACAATTTGGGGGCCATTCTCAATTTTTCAAGGACAGGAATTCGCATGGATGAAGACGGCAGTGCACGGTATAAAATCAATGCTCTTTCCAATGTGTCGAATGCCTCCTTGATTTCCCGCGACTTGAAGGATGAATCGCCGAATTTTTCATAAGTAATTCTTTCCCCGGCATAGAGCGGCGCCCGATCGATAGTATGAGATAAATATTTGGCCTTTGCCAGGCTGGCGTATTTTTCAACATCTTCAAGGTAACCCATCAATATCGAATCGTAAATATCGTGCAACCGTGAGTAAGAGCCGGTATTTAAAAATACGGTCAGCGCTTCCGGCATGCCTCCAACAAAAGCATACTCATAAAATTGCTGGAGCAATATCTTGTGCAGATCAGTTTTCTCAACGGGATCCAGACTGAATAATTTTTGGGCCAACGGTGGGTTTTTAAATTCCAGGAATTCCTGGAAATTAATGGGATACATAAAAAGGTTATTCACCCTGCCCACCGGGAACGAGAATCCCTCTTGTTTAGAGAAAACCTCAAGCAGGGAACCGGCGGCGATAACTCTTAACGAATCCAGGTCCTCGAATAGATAGCGGAGGGAACGAATGGCTTCGGCGGAATTTTGGATTTCATCGATGAATAAAAGAGTATCTTTCTCATCTACTTTAATACCTTTATATAGTAAGATTCGTTCGAAGAGTTCTTTCCCGGAATTAAAACCGGCAAACAGTTCCCGTTCCCTGGGTCTTTCAAGGTTTAAATTTACAAAGTGACCGAAGTTTTTAGAAAACTCAGCGACAGAAAATGTTTTCCCTACCTGTCTTGCCCCCCGCAGAATAAGCGGTTTCCGTTCATTCGCGTCTTTCCACCGTAATAATTCTTTTTCGATATGCCGACATATCCTCATTTGTTACACTCCTTGTTATAATTCACCCCCAAATTATAACAAAGTTTGACATAATTTCAAGGTAAATCGTGACATTTTCTAAGTAACGGGAAAAGCAGTGCCCGCTATTTATCCTCCAGCGCTATTCTTTCAGGTCTAACCCGGATGACAGTTTTAACGGAGGAAGTTTTTGCTTAGCCTGTCGATTAGCAAGTGCACTTTAGAAATCCACACAAAGAATCAATGGGCTTGAGTACTGGGATTTCCGATATTTTTTCAGGGCCCAGGGTCCCGGACATGGCTTCACCCATGAGGTCAAACCATTGGTCCATATATTCATCGCCCAAAGCCGCCCCCTGGGATACCAGGTCGGCTTCTATCCTGGTTAAGTCACAATTGGCATCGCAGGGAGAAAAACACCCGGAACTTATTTTAGCATGAGACATTTGAATTTCTTTATTGGTCGTATCGGGAATCACGATACCCTTCCTGGTCAAGTCTGCTTCCATGGCAGCCAATACCGCCCATTTTGCCCCATACTTCTTTAACAAATCATAGGAAACTTTTTTCTCTTCTTCCATTTGACTCATATTTACCTCCAAATTCGAATTGACGTTAAGACGTTAATGTTGCAGATAGTAAAATACCAGGAAAGAAATGTCAATATAAAAAAATTTTTGCCAGGGGAAAAATTGATAAGGAACCAAGGATTTATTAATAATAAATCCTTGGCGTCCCTTTGTGTCTTCGAACCTGCGTGCCTAGATGGCTATTTTCGTTTCATACGAAAATCTGTCCCTAAATTGCTTTATAGTGAAATTCTTGCCTGTCCCCTCTTTTTCGCCTAAATATAAAATTCGGTAGATGATTCCCATTTTATCCGATATGAAGCTCTGCTCTTTGTCCTGTCATTTCGTTAATGAGCACGAGCTCATTTTCTTTCTCAAAATCCAATTGCTCATTGGCATTCAAAAGTTCAATTCCATAGACTTTTCCATCAGGAGTGATATCGATGTTTATTTCATCACTGATTTGCAGGGTTTCAACCGCGGCAATCCTGTCACGTACCTTAATATAGGCGATGTTATATTTGGGATCATAACTTATCTTCATTGTCCTTCTCCTAAAAAAATTTAACTAAAACCGTAATCACAATCCAAGTATCCGCTTCATAGATAGCAATAGCTTCGACTTGTTTTGTGTTATATCGTTTATTATTCCAGGTGCCATTAAAGGGGAAATTCCGTCGAAACCCGCTTCTTTCAAATTTTACCGGGAACATTTCTCCATTTTCAACGGCTTCTATAACCTCTTCTTCATTCGCGCCACGTTCCTTCATTCGTTCAGCAGCATGTGGATGTATTTTTATTATTGCCATCTGCATAATTATATAGATGATACTTTGCCCTGTCAATACTGTCAACTATTTTTCATGACTTTTCAGATCTCTTTCATGCATGCCCTTTTTCCTTTTCAACCTGGATTTGATTTTCCTGATGGCTTAACCACAGAAGAGAAAAGGTATAAGAAAAAAGATGTCTCCATATAAATAATTTTAGACGGCGTGAAAAAATGTTTTAAAGGCTTAAGACTCAAAATTCCTGTCAGGAATTTCAAAGTACAAAGGCTGAAAAAAAATTTAAAGCCTTAGAAACCAAAAAAAACTGTCAGGAATTTTGATTTTCACTCCTTCATCTGGTAAAATGAACGGTTCAAAATTTTATTGATAGGAGGAATATCCCATGCCCAAAGAAGTTAAAGCGATTTTCGCTTATACGCCCCGCGTGAAAATGGGTAAAGTCGTCGAAATAGACGAACTTGTTTCTTTTATTTCCGGGCGAAGCAGTTTGAATGAAGGGTCAATCGTAAATGTGTTGTTTGAATTCCGGGACTCCCTGCTGCATTTTGCCATGGCCGGTCGACCGGTGCGTTTAAAAAACCTGGGAATCCTTGCACCTCGGATAAGTAAGGATGGGGAGTATGGGCTTACTTTTAAAATAGACAGCCAGTTGAAAAAACAGATGAATGCCCCGAAGAAATTCAAAGGAGATGTGCTAAACCGCGACATGCTGGGAAAATCAGTGCAAGAGATAAAAGACCGCTGGAACCAGGAACACCCGGAAGACCCACTGTAAAAATATTCCACTTTTTTCTTGACATATAATCGATATGGATTTATCATAAGAAACCCATTAAGGAAAAAAATGAAGACAAAGAATCTTTTAGAAGCACCTTCCAATAAAGCCCTGGAAGTTTTAGAAATAAATGCCGGCGATGCCGCGAGAAAACGATTAATATCAATGGGAATTCATATCGGCGACCGCTTGATGAAATACAACGATTCCTCCTGGTGCCCTGTCCTTGTAAAAAATATAACCCTGAACTCCTCCAAAATCGCCATCGGCCAGTTGCTGGCTGCGAAAATACTGGTTAGACATGAAAAAAGCTGAAATCGTGCTGGTGGGACAACCCAATGCCGGGAAAAGTACAATCTTTAATGTCCTTTCAGATATAAAAACCGCCACGTCAAATTTTTCCGGCACTTCCGTAGAAAAAGCCGAAAGCGATATCAATATCGAAGGCAGGACCTTTCATATCGTCGATCTACCGGGAGCTTACTCCCTAAATCCAGGCGACGAAGCGGAAAAAGTAACCTTCAGTTACCTTACCCATAAAGATATCGACCTGGTGATTAACGTATTGGACGCCACCCAACTGGCCAGGGGCCTGGAATTAACCGTGGAATTAATGGAATTCGGCATCCCCATGGTTATTGCCCTCAATATGTGGGATGAAGCGGAACGCAAAGGTCTGAAAATCTACCCGGAAAAACTGGAAAAGCTGCTGAATATCCCGGTAGTCACGACTTCAGCACTCCTGGGAAAAGGAATCAATAATCTTATGAAAGCCTGCCGGGAAATGATTTATAATGGTAAACGATTGCCTACCCGGCTGGAATACACCTCCCATATCGAGGAAATCGTGACGGAAATCGAGATGCATTTCTTAACAACCAAAACAGATGCCGCCGCGGGTTTAAGCAAAAACGGGTCACCGAGATTCTATGCCATTAAAGCCATTGAAAACCCGGGAATAGTCCCGCCTGAAATATTGGCAGCCCTCGATGGAAAAATGCAAAGTGTCCGCGAAAACATCACTAAAATCCATAAAAAAGATTGCTATGAAACCATTTCATACGAACGGCATCACATCGCCATGAAATTGACGGAAGATATCTCCCATTTCATCGACCGCAAGACCATCCCCTTCAGGGAACGGCTCGACCGCTATTTACTCCATCCCTACCTGGGATACGTACCGCTTTTGATTTTCATTCTGGGTTTCTTCGCTGCTATTTATTTTATTGGTCACTTATTGAGCCACCTGGTGGAAATGCCGTTGGGAAAAATCCCACCCCTTTATCAAGGGCTCAAATCTCATCAGGCTTTTTTATGGTTTACCATCGAAGGAATTTACCAGGGTGTTGAAGGGGCATTGGGCATTGTATTGCCCTATTTCCTGCCCTTGATTTTTTTAACCTCTTTATTTGAAGATACCGGGTACCTGGCCCGCATGGCGTACCTCATGGATGTTTTCATGCATAAGATCGGGTTGCACGGCAAATCGGTGGCGCCTTTTATCCTCGGTTTCGGGTGTACCGTGCCGGCATTATACGGGGTCCGGGTTATCGAGAATAAACGCGACCGCACATTGACTGCGCTTTTACTGCCCTTTATTCCCTGTTCCGCGCGCACCTCCGTCATCCTGGCCATGACCGCCGCCCTGGCAGGCCCTTTATGGGCGCTGTTTATCTATGCGTTTGTCATTCTCCTGGTGGGAATCACCGGTAAATTGCTTTCACTTTTCATGGGCAAACCCACCGGCCTGGTGATGGAAATACCGGATTTGAAAATCCCTTCGCTGCGCGTATCGCTCAGTAAAACCTGGTTGAAAATAAAGCAATTTTTCAATTTCGCTTTCCCTTTTTTAATCCTGGGCAGCATTGCCATGGGCTGGCTGGAATACTTAAAAATCAACGACGTGTTGAATCGAATTCTCGCCCCGGTGGTCAAAAGTATCCTGGGATTGCCTGACGTACTCGGTTCCACATTAGTTTTCGGCTTTTTCCGTAAAGAACTGGTACTGGTAATGGCCAATAGCGCCTTTGGCGTCAAATCCATTTCACAGTTGCCTTTGAGCGGCGGACAGGTGGTGGTATTTGCCGTATTTGTGACACTCTATTTCCCCTGCTTCAGTACCTTCATTGTAATGTGGAAAGAGTTCGGGAAAAAAGTTGTTTTGCTCTCATCCGCCATTAGTATAATTGTAGCATTAATAGCAGCTTACTTAGTTAAACTAATATTAGTTTGAAAAGGCCGCGAAGGTGCGAAGGAAAAAGGTGTCCAATCAGAACCCCTCCCAATAAAAATCTAAAATGGAATCTTCGAAAATACTATTATAATGTCGTCTCAATTCCTCTTTTTCTGCTTCTGTAGAGGGTTTTAAAATTACATTGACTTTGATCTTTTGTTTTAATGAATATGATTTGATTAACAGGTCTCTAATATCATGGTCTGAAATAGGAAGTGAATAGCCAATAAAAATCAATTCATCCGCTTTCGAAAGGGCTGAGTACATATTTTGCATTATGATATTCAATTGGGGAACAGAATTGACTTTTAGAAATGTCGGGGAAACCAGGAGCGGCAGCAGTGCTTGATTGAAATTTAGACCTTGTGTTTCCAAAACCTCGATAATCTCCCTCTGATGTTCATATATTTCCCTGCACTTTGTGCATTGAAAAATATTTTCATATTCCATAAAAGCGTAGATGTTTTCACATATTGGACACAACCTCCAATTTAAAGAGCCGTGTGGTTTTAATACCGATATACGACGGCCGGTTTTTTTTTCTTCATATGTTCGTTCAAGCGGAACCCCATAGTCGATCTTATATCCCAGGGAAATCAAAACACGCTCAAGTAAGTAATCCCAGTTTAAACTGATAAAGGAGGTATTCCCATTGCCGATCATTTTTTGAATTTTTTCCGCATAGTTGTTGATATCATTAGGAGAGATTCCCTTATTTATGATGTATAGAATCAATCGATCCATCGACTCTCTTATTTTGAATAGTGCGGATGGGTCGAAAATCCCGATATTTCGCTGTCTAAAAATTGCAAAATCGGCAATGGTATAAATGTCTTCCAGGGAAATATTGCCCGACTTCCAATGCTCCCCATAAAGAGATTTCAGAAACCCTTCCAACTTTTTTTTGTCATCCCGGATTGTTGGATTTTCGTAACTTAATTCTTCTTCTTTAATATGAAATATCTCCGATAACAAACGCTTCTGCGGGGGAATTCCGGCAGGTATAGAAAAACCCGCCCCGATTAGAACCGTACGATTTTTAGTTCTCCTATTTTTCATCCAATGCTTTTATCCAGTTCTCAAGATGTTGGGTTGAAACTATCCTGTGCTGGTTATTCCAGGCAATGAACTCATTGAATCTTTTCTTCTCACCCGGGACGTTTACCTTATTTATATCCGAAAACCGTCTTAACAGGTAATGCAATTGATTGTTCATCAGGGTGTCTTCAGTTGGTATCTGGCTTTTCCCGGATTTAGACTCAATGTAGTTCCCATATCCAAAGAAATTCGTTTCATCAGGCACAGGTTTGAGCAGGTGCTTGCACATAGCGCAGTCGCAGATTTCAGTGAAATATTTTTCATTAAATAGGGCTTTCTTTTTAAGAACCGAAGAGGCCAGCTCAAAATCGATCCGTTTGGAAATATAAGGGAGATAATATTTTGCGGTGGGAATACCGCCGCCCACCGGTTTGATTCCCCTGTATTCTCCATA
>JAUPLE010000823.1 GCA_030837085.1 Acidobacteriota bacterium
ACTCATATGCCCAGATCGCGCTTTTCATATTAGCATTGGCGCTGTCTACCACCGAATTCAATTCCTTGTATTCCAGGCCCTGTATATCCTTCATCTCGATTAATCTTAAAAGCGTCTCAATGTCCAACTTAGCCGCAAGATAAGAGTCGGCGCCATTGATGATATAAGATTCAATTGAGTTAATACCTGTGATACTTTCTCCACCAGGTTCATAACCTCTCACCCCACCATTCAGCCATATATAGGAATACAAATTAAAATTGAAAACGAGAAAGATCAGGGCTATTACCCACTTGAGATATACCTGGGTTTTAATTTTTTTCATTGTGGTCCTCCTTTATTCGATTTATCTATTTTTAGGCAGGGCGTTGAATCCCAGTGATTCCAATAGCTTTTCCTTTGGATCGGCGTAAATTTCCTGTCAACCGTTGCCGGATTCTTAACCATTAACGCCGAAATATTCCCGAACCAGGAATAGCTCATCAAGTTATCTCCTTGAAAATCATTAATCTTGCCTGGAGTTCATTACCCTTCAAATCCATATTATGGCATAAAGGAAAATCCTTGTCAATCTGAAAGAAAAAAGTTCACATTCCTAATCAAAGACAATATGTTTTCAAAAAATATCAAGAATTTTTTGTCTTTGGAAAAAACACAGAAATATATTTTTATAAAATTACAAAAATTACACTTTACATTTTTTGAATTGTATGATATTATTTTGATATGGAAATCGTTGGTTTATTTTTTAGAAATATCAAGAGTCAAGAAAATGCAATAGGGATAATGTTTTTACATATCAAAAAGATATCCTGCCATCAATGTCCCTCCCTTAAAGCAAGTTATACCAACTCCAAAAATGACTTAGAACCCAAATGTGATCAAAAGTTTCAAGGCATCTCAACGACTCTCCCTGAACTGCTGGGCTTTTGTTATTCGGATTTTATCCTCTCCGGCCCTTTTATAACCGCAATGGATACAGAGGTTACAATTGAAATAACCATATGTACCTCCTTTTTTCCAGCGGCGCATGGGTTGGAAGCTGCGAGAAAGCCATCCTCCCGGCTCTCCACCCATGCGGCGTTGGTTTCTGTTAAAAAACAATGGCCCACGGAACACACAGAAAACACAGAAAACCCCGCCCACGAATTGCACGAATTCTCACGAATTAAAAAAACATTCGTCCACAGATTACACAGATTCACACTGATTTCTATTTTCCGTAGGGGCGAACCTATGTGTTCGCCCTTTCCCCTTGCGCCGCAGGGGTCTTGCATTTTTTCTTTTTTAATTGCAAATCAAATCAATCAAGGAGAAACATAAATGACAAAAAATTTTAGAATGGCCATCGATGTTGAAGTCAATATCTCTAAACGAATTACTCCCGAGTTAATCGAACAACTCAAAACAGAAAACACCGAGTACAATTACCTCACTCTTGACCGGGAAAAACTGGATAAACTCCAGGCAATCATATCATTCATATTCAACAATGAAAACTATTATAGGGATTGCCTCTTAGGGGCTATAACCTTTAAACTTACGTCGCAGGGTTTCGATGACGCGCTGGAAGACCCGGAAATAGTTGACCATACCATTGTCAAAGCAGCCGCGGAATTGGGTGCGGAATATGAAACGTTCGCAAAACAACTTTATAAAGCGGAAGAGAATGAAGCGGATGATAAGATTGAGGCTGATAGTGACGTTGATGGTCTTGTTGAAGGGCAGGTTGAAAATGGGGCGAAAGAAACAGGTATATTATATATGCATAACACCGGGGAAGCAAAGATGGAAATGTCCGAAGAGGAACGAAATATGCTCCGCGCTCTACTCCAGGCGTGCTTACTCGAGCCTGAAATCACAGACACCAAAGTCATTACTGTCCCGGGACAAGTAATGCATATCCAATGAGAAAACCAATATAAAACCCTGGGGAAACCAACAACCAGGCTGAATTGATGTATTTATAGAAGGGGCTCGCCGCATCTCACCCCCTTTTAATCAAGTTAGGATTGTAGTACAATTGTATATTCATATGAATGAGGTCCAATGAACGACACGTATAATATAATGGTCGTGGAAGACGATACCACCGCAAGCCGGATACTGGAACTAGAACTCAAATCCGGGGGATATAATCCCAGGTGTTTCAAAAATGCGGAAGACGCGCTGGACTACTTCATACAACACCCCAGCGACCACATCGACCTCATCCTCGTAGACTACGGACTCCCGGGAATGAACGGCGAAGATTTCTATAAAAAAATCCTCGACCTGAACTCAGTTACTCCCGTGATTTTCATGACGGCGCTGAATTCGGTGAAAAAAGCCGTTCAACTGGTGAAAATGGGCGCTTTTTCCTACCTCACAAAACCCCTTGATATAGAAGAACTCCACTATAATATTAAAAATGCCCTGGAAAAACCAACGCCGGGAAACATACCGGGAAAACACTCGCCAAAGCGGCAAGAAATCCCTTTCGCTGTCGATAATATGGTGTTCAATTCCGAAGAAATGCAAAAACTCCTTCGCCTGGTTACCCGCGTAGCTGCATCTAATTCAAATATCTTAATAACCGGTGAGAGCGGCACCGGGAAAGATGTAATGGCCCATATTATCCATGACCACTCCCGGCGTAAAGATCAAAAACTGGTAAAAGTAAGCCTCTCAGCTCTTCCGCCAACCCTTATCGAAGTTGAACTTTTCGGCGCTGTTAAAGGCGCCTATACCGGCGCTTATACCAATCGACCGGGGAAATTCGAAGAGGCCGACAAAGGCACCTTGTTCCTCGATGAAATCGGGGAACTGTCCCCGGATATCCAGGTCAAACTTCTCCACACCATCCAGGACCGCGAAATCACACGCCTGGGTTCCAATCAACCCGTTAATATCGATATCCGCTTAATTACCGCTACCAACAAAGACCTCCAGGAATCGGTCAAGAATAAAACCTTCAGGGAAGACCTCTTCTATCGCCTCAATGTCATCAACATCAATATGCCCCCCTTACGCGAACGGAAAGGAGAGATACCATTCTTTGTGGGCCATTTTATCAAAAAATTCAACCAACGGGAAGGGAAAAAGGTCCGGGGCTTTTCCGAAGACGCATTAAAAGCGTTAATGCAGCATGATTACCCCGGTAACATACGGGAACTGGAGAACATCATCGAACGCGCCCTGGTGCTGGCGGAAAAAGACCTGCTCAATACCGAAGACCTACCCCTGTATATTATTAGCCGGGAGAAATTCACTGCCGATGCCCTGTCCACCCAAACGGACGATTCCACCCTGCCACTGTCGGAACGCTTAATGTCGGTGGAAAAAGAAATCCTGGAAAAAACACTGAAAAAGCATAAATACCATCAAACCAATGCCGCCCGTGAACTGGGAATCTCCGAAGGCTGCCTGAGATATAAAATCCGCGCCATGGGCATACAAAAGGGAAAATGAAAAGAACCCCGGCAATCATAATGGGCCTGGCGCTAATTATTATTTTGCCGCGGGCGCAGATATTATGGTCCAACGATTCAAACGGGGAAAAAGAGAAATTAGGACATTTAGCCGCCCAGGTAATGCAGTACCGCCAGGAAAACCCCCGGAAAGCCATTGAATATGGCCAACAGGCGCTGAAAATCCTACAGGACCACCCGGATGATATTTCCAAAGTCAAAGTGCTCAACGGGTTGTGCTGGGCTTACTGCATCGAGGGCCAGTACCGGGAAGCGCTGAGCAGCGGTAAAGAAGCCGAAACCATTGCCACTAAAATTGGTGCAAAAAAAGAATTGGCCATCGCTTTCGGATCCCTTGCCAATGTATACCTCGATTTATCCGATTTCCATAAAGCTCTCTATTATTCAATGAAGGCCAAATCCGTCAGCGAGGATATCGGCTATAAACAAGCTACTGTCAGTGCGCTGGTATCAATCGCGCGAATCCAGCGAAACCTGATGGAATATGAAAAAGCGCTCGCTAATTATCAAATGGCCATGACCATTTCCGAGGAACTGGGGGATAAACATAATGTCGCCTGGATACTGAATAACACCGCTACTGTCCACTGGAATTTAAAACAATATCAAAAGGCCCTGGATATCTATTTCCGCGCACTCGAAACCATGAAAGAAGTGAAAAGTGAAATGGGATATGCACTGGTCTCCAATAATATCGCTTGTGTTTATTGTGATATCGGTAAATATGACCAGGCCCTCGAATACGACCTGGAATCCCTGGAAATTTACGAAAAAGCAGGAAATAAAGTTTATATGGCCTATTCCTTCAAGAATATCGGCAAAGATTACGGGAACCTGGGAGATTATGCCAGGGGACTCCGTTACCTGGATAAAAGTTTTGAAATGGCGGTGCAAATGGGGATAAAAGACCTCGTGAAAACAATATATGAAGAGTACACCCGCCTCTATGAAACCATGGGAAATTATAAACTCTCACTCTTCTATTACAAGAAACTAAAAGAAACCGGCGATGAAATCCTGAACCAGGATATAAACCAACGCATCGCACACCTCGAAGTAGTTTACGACGTAGAGAAAAAAGAAAAAGAAAATCAACTGCTTAAAGAAAAAAATCACCTCCAGGCCCTTGATCTCAGCCACCAAAAATTGCTCGGCAATTTCCTCATTGTCGTGACTTTTCTCGTGATCATTATCGCCATTATCACCTTTAATCGCTACCGGATCAAGAAAAAAACCGCCCGTGCTCTCAAAATATCGGAAGAAAAACTACAGAAAATGAACGACACCAAGGATAAACTCTTTACCATCATTGCCCATGACCTGGGAAACCCCTTGAACAACTTACTCCTCAATTCCGGCCACCTCCACCGCAATCTCCGGCAGTTAGGTGAAAAAAATATCGAAGAGTCGGTCCAGGATATTTATCGCCAGACCCAGGGGCTCACCAATCTCCTGGAGAACCTCCTGCAATGGGCCATGGTCCAGACCGGCAGGATCGAACGGTGCCCTGAAATCCTGGATATCCGGGCCATTGTGGATGAAACCATCCATCTGGCAAAATATAGCGCACAAAAAAAAGAGATAACCCTGGTTTCAAACGTCCTCGAAGATACCGCTGCCTGGGCTGATAAACACATGATAAAAACCGTCGTAAGGAACCTTGTTTCCAATGCCCTGAAATATACTCGCCCCGGCGGGGAAGTTGTCATCACATCCAGGGAGCGCGACGGATATGTTGAAATAACCGTTTCCGATAACGGCGTCGGCATGGACGAGGAAAAGCGAAGACTCTTGCTTTCCGGTGAAATACAGAAAAGCACCCGCGGCACCATTGATGAGAAGGGCACGGGCCTGGGTCTCGTATTGTGCAAGGAATTCGTAGAAAGTAACGGCGGTGAAATCCGGGTGCAAAGTTGGCTTGACCAGGGCAGCCATTTCAGCTTTACAGTTCCTCGGCGCCAATAATACACTGGGACAGTGCGCACTGAAATTCGTAAATATCTACGCCGGATGCGTAGGAATCTGCGAATTCCAATCCGCCTGGAAAAACGACTAAGTCGCAGAGCTGCGAATAAATAGGTTCTTCGGTCCTCCTGTATTTTCATCGTTTTGGCATTATATTTGCTATATATGTTTCCCTTGTTCATTGAAACTATCGGGTCATGCTGTTGCGGCAGTGATACAGGTGATTCGATATTAACGGTGATTGGGCCATAAAAACCATTTTTTTGCTGAGATATCCGTCCTTTTGGGCGGATATCTCTTCTTTATTCCCCTGATTAACAAAAGGTCGCGTATCCTGTTATAAATTATGTTGAAAATTTTGAAAAATACACAAATTTACATATAATATTATATAGACGAAAACAAGGATATCCTAACATGAATGAAATAACAATAAGCAAAAAAACAAAACTTAGACTTAACAAAGCAACTATTGTTCATTTGAATCCCCGGCAGATGGCCCGGGTAGGGAGTGGGAACAATCCCGGTATAAATGAGCAGACCAACGTCAAATGCTATAATGGCCATACCGGGCAAGACAATCAGTGTAATGCGGCATGTTTTAACGGCCCCACCCATGATACAGGTATTCCTCCCGGGCAAACCAATCGAACAAATTAAAAGTCTTTGCGATTAAGAAATAAAATTGCGGCGCTGAAGCTCGTAAAGCGCATTATGAAAAAAAGAAGCCCCACTCATAAAGAGTGGGGCTTTGTTTTTTTAATAAAGAATACTTCTCGGGTTTAATAGATATAGTAATTAGCGCCTTCGCCAACGCGGTCGCAGCCGTATTGAATCCACATATAGCCGCTTTCACCCCAGCCGGTGCCCCAGGAGTTTTTCAATCTCCAGGCGCCTTTAGCGTCGTCCCAGCCGACGAGCAGAACAGCATGGTTCGTGTAGGTAGGATTCTTTTTGCATTTGTTTAAGACGCCGCTGGTATAGGCCTGGAAGTTTCTATCCACAAAAACGCCGACTTGTACGGCGCCATAGGTGTAAATAGCCTGTTTGATATTTTCAGTGGGGGGCACCACATAGTCTTCGGTTACGAAAGCCCAGCTCTGGATAGAATAAGGATAAGGGCAGGTGCTTACACAGGGAGCATCCGTGGCGGTATAAGGGAAGCAGCTTTCATAAGGGGAGCCCGGGTTAATCAACATATCCTGGGGCCAATATCCACCGTTGCAGCCCCAATCCCATGGATTGCATGAGACCATGTGTTGTTCCGACAGATCCACTTCGATCCCGTCGTTCTTTAAGACCATGGATTCCAGTAAGCCGACGGCGGCAAAAGCCCAGCAGCTACCACAGTTTCCCTGATCCTTAATGGAAGAAGCATACCCAATGTAAGCGGAGGGTAAAGCCGCGGGGCTGGTAAGACCTTCCGTGTTGATGAGCGCATCGCCCATGTACATCGTGGGCAGCGGCAGGTCGGTCCGGAAACTGCACAATGTTTCCAGGTCATACTGCATGGCGGGGTTGACGCCCACGGTAAAGGTATAACCATTGGCTTTAATATCTGCCCGCATGGCTTCGATTTCAGCTTCCAGTTTGGCCCTTTTCGCTACCGGGTCCTTGTCGACATCCCCTCTCTGATCGATTGCCTGTAAAGAGGGTACTAAAACAAAAACGGCCACTATGGCCACAACCAACAAACCTAAAAACCATTTTTTTTGCATTATCTTTCTCCTTATATTAAATTTTATTGCCTATTTAATACGTCTTGCCTCTTGCCGGCTGTCCGGCAGAACAAGACGGCGGACGGCGGAACAGGAAAATGTTTATCAATTCAGAATTATCTCATTTACATATTAAAAGTCAATACAACTAAAGTTGTACAAACGGTTGTATTTTTAATTTTTTTCGATGAAAATAGTTTGACGACGGTTAGACGGTGTTCTTTGGGATATTTCCCGACTATGATAGGGATATTTGGTTGTACGTCTTAAGGAACCCACTGGACCCACAGGCGATTTCTGCTCGTGTGCATTAAAAGTTAAAGATTTTCCTATATTGACTTTTCCTGCCGATTCCTCCATAATTACCCCGGAGGCCCAAATACAATGATTGAAAAAGTGATGAATGATCTCAATATCAAAGAAAAAGACCTACAGCCCTTTGAAACCGATGACCCCATCCACCCACAAAATATTCTCAAAGGTTTCATTTCCAGGAAATCCGACCACCGCTACGGCGCTGTGGCCATTACCCATATCAACAACAAAGAAGCTTACCAACTCCACTACGCCACCCCAAAACAACATTACCCCTTCGGCAAAGACGGCCAATTCTCCTTCCCCAAAGCCAAAGAAATCGAAGTTTACGAGAAACTGGACGGCACCAACGTCTGCGCCTATAGATACTATTTCGAAAATAAATGCTTCCAGACCTATAAGCTCCGTCTCTTTCCAGTACTTCGGAACTCGAAATTCGGGAACTTCATGGAACTATGGCAAGAAATCCTGGAAAGATACCCCCAGCTTTCCACCATCTGCGACGCCAACAACTGCAGCGTTTCCTTCGAACTCTACGGAAACCGCAATACCCACCTCATCGTCTACGACAAGCCGCTGGAAATTGCCCTGCTGTTCGGCATAAACTCCCAGGGCCGCATCATCTCCCCGGCCCAATTGGACAACCGAGGCGTTCCCGTCGCCCGCCTCCTGGCCCGCATTACCTCCGCTAAAGAACTGGTAAGAGAATATAAACGTTTCCAGGAAGACATCGAAAAAAACAATGTCAAAAACCCGGACGAAACCATCACCGGCGCCGAAGGCGCCGTCTGGTACTTGCTGGACTACACAGATACCTATACACAATTCAAATGTAAACCGGAATCCGTAGAACAAATCCACTGGGGAACCGGCGCCATTGATATAAATTCGATTAAAGCCACCGCCCATAACGTGCTGGAAACAGAAGACGTTATCACCTACGAGGCCACCGTACAATTACTCCTGGAAGAGTTCTCCGAAGAACAGGTGGCTATCTCGGAAGCCAGGATCCGTAAAGCCGTGACAGAACTGCGCGAATGGTATGAATTCCAACGCGAAGTCCTGGATGTTTATAAGCAAATCGGCGTTAAATTCCACCAGGACAAAGGCGCTGCCATGAGAGAAATGGCCAAACACTTCCCGAAAAACGCCATGAAAAAGATAGGGTTTATTTTAATGAATTCGGAGGATGAGAAGAGTTGAAAAACAATGTGCCTTCGGCGACCAGAAACCCTTTTGAGAAAGGGTTTCTGGACTTCCCAAAACTTTTGATTACCTCTACCACCCGGTTGTTTATTACTATGGCCCTTAATTTATTGATTGCCGCCGCCGAGGTAATCGGCGGTCTGATTTCCGGCAGCCTCTCCCTCCTCTCCGATGCCCTACATAATTTCAACGACGCCATTTCCATTATTATCAGCTACATTGCCATCCGCCTCGCCAAACAACCCAAATCCTTTAAATATACTTTCGGACTCAAACGCGCCGAAATCCTGGCTGCCGTTATCAACGCGGCAACCCTGATTATTATCTGCTTCTATCTAGTAAAAGAAGCGTATGAACGTTTTGTATCACCCCGGGTCATATCGGCCGGGACAATGATTATCGTTGCTGCCATCGGTTTGATCGC
>JAUPLE010000824.1 GCA_030837085.1 Acidobacteriota bacterium
TCAAATGCTGGAGATTATTAATCAATAAGGTGTTCTTGGATTGAATTTTTTATGATGTTAACAAATTGCAAGGAACGCATTACAATGTATTAGGTATTGTGTAGGAGGCCGTATGACTGAGACACTTACGATTAGAATCCCTGAAAGTATGAGAATCGAATTAATGGAACTTAGTAAAGAGCAAAAAAAACCGGTTAGTGACCTGGTAAGGGAATCATTGCAAAAATTCATTGCGATCCAACGCTTCAGAAAACTGCGCAATACAGTAATGCCTTTTGCGGAAGCGCGGGGGATATTCACTGATGAAGATGTGTTCAGGGAATTTTCATGAAAGTTGTCCTGGACAGCAATGTAATTATTGCTGCATTTTCAAGTAAAGGGTGGAGATTATTAATCAATCAGGTGTTCTTCTTTGATTCTTGAAAGGAAGGCGAAAATCACGGTGGAAATTCCCAGGATCAGCAGGGTATAGGGGATGGACCATTCGGCCAGGAGACCGGAACAGGTATTGATCACTTCAATGGCAAGTGTCCGCAGCATGGAAGTAGTTGAAAGAACCGTGGCCCGTTTGTCCGAAGGGATATACTTGTTCATGTAACTGGAAAACAACGGTCCCCGCGTCAACCCGAAACCGGCGCTCAAGATAATCGCCGCTGCCACCAACGGTAGATAATGGGTAAAACTCAACACGATAAAAGCAACCCCGGTTATAAAGGCACTGAAAAACAATAACCGCTTTTTGGCCCCCAACCACCCCTCGAAACGTATGAAATTGTTGATAATGATAATTTCCACCAGGCTCATACCGGCATGCACAAACCCAAAATAAACAATATCCACGCCCACGTTTTTTAACAGGGGCTGGTAAAAAAAGATAATGATCCAGGCGAACGCATTAACAACAACCATATCAAGGGTCAGGAGCTTCAACACGCGGTGCCCTGTGAAAAAACGGACGCCGTCGCTCAATATTTTTTTATATGAACGGAACGTCAGGGCGGGTTTCTTTTCCCATATCGGCGGCTCTTTAAATGTACACGCCAGGCACCCGGCAATGGCAAGGGGAATAACTTGCAAAGTCAGGGTCATACGCAGCCCGTATTTCTTGGCAATGAAACTTCCCGCCACTGCGCCCAGCACTATCCCGGCCAGTTTAAAGGATTCCATCCGGGAAAATATTTTCTTGGAAAGCTGGATTTGCCCGGTCTCTTTTAAGCTGTCGTAGATAAGCGCTTCATCGGCCCCGGATAACAAAGTGTAAGAAACGCCGAAAAGGACTTCCCCCACCATGAAGATAATTAAATTGGGGTAACTGACATAAACCATGATCCCGAAGATGCCGACAAAACAACCGAGGATTATGGATACTTTGCGACCTAAAAAATCGGCAATGGTCCCGGTGGGGATTTCGGTTAAAAAATTCCAGGCCATGAACCAGGCGTTCAAGAATAGTATCTGTGAGAATTTAATGCCTCCCCATTCGATGTAAAAGGGAACGATGACGGCAGAGATAAAATACATGTTAAAGAGCATTCTCACCAGGTACATCTTCCAGACATTGGTTGCAAATGTGTTTTTCATTTTACTCACTTCTATTCGTTCTACAGTAAATCAAAGATAAGGATTATAACATCAAATTATTTTAAATGGAATTTTTTTGAGTTCTTTGCCTCCGGCAGGTCAGGACCCTTTTGAAAAAAGCCCTCACGGAGGGCGAGGTTCCGACACCTCCAAAAACTTCTAACAATTAAAAGCTTTGGGAAGTCCAGGAACCGTCCATCCGTGATGGTTTCGAGAAAAGGTTTCTGGTCGCCGAAGGCATCTTTTCTATTTGCTTTTTCAGCGTTTTTCATTTATAATGGAAAATCGGAGTAAGCTAAATGAAACTATCCTGTCCCCAGTGTAATGCAAAGAACCTGGTTGAGATACCCGACGAATTTGTCCGCTGCGAATTCTGTAAAAGTTCTCTTTACATTGATATCGATGGTATCACCGTGGTCTATGCGTTTACCGCTACCGTGGAAACCCAACAACTGGGCATGTACCTGAAACGGGACTTTGAAAAAACCGGGTTTAACGAACCCATCACGATCCGGCAATCAGCGCCGGTTTACTTCCCCTTTTGGGGTGTAGAAGGGAGTGATAAACTGGAGAGGGCTTGCTCCCATTTCCCTGGTGAACATATCAAAATCCCGGCGGGTGAAAAGGTATATTTCGACCATGACGGAACCCTTGAAAAAAATATCGAGGTTCTTTCCATAGATACCCAACCCGTGACTGCGAAAAAGCGCACTCTTTACTATGTCCCCTTTTTCCAGGTAGATATTGTTTTCAACGGGAAAAATTATACGTTCTTCGTCGATGCGGTGACGGGTGCGGTTAGCGGCGACCCCATCCCTTATTTTTCAGTGGAGGCCACTTTCAAATTATTCCTGATGTTCATCGCTGTATTTTTAATTTTGCTAACCATCAACAGTGTTTTCAACAATATGTTGATCGTGATACCGCTTTGTCTGTTGACCATGGGCATTGTTTACCGCCTGTCGCTTACGCGGTTGGAGAAAAAGAAAATAAAATGAAAGTCAATGTATCGAGTTGTGATTCCTGTGGGGCGCCGCTGCCGGTCAGCGAGAGCCAATTTGTCACTGAATGCCACTACTGCAAAAACAAATACTATATCCCCCAGGAATTCCCGCCCGCAGTTGTTTTGAAACCCCTGGCCAGCAAGGAAAGCGCCAGGAATATTGTATTAAAAGAGCTGCAAGACCCGGAAATTTCCGTACATTTTTTAAAGAACTCTTTTTACGAGCGGGGGGCGCTCTATTATGTTCCCTTTTTCGAAGTAAGGGGTATCCGGTCGGGTTTTACTTCACCGTCACCCTCGGCGTCGCCGGAGTACAATTACCTGGCCTATGAATACCTGGAAAAAGCCAATGATCTTTCCGACCTGGACCTGGAGTTCCTGCAATTCGAAACCGTGGAAACCGCGGTAATTTCAGCGGAGCAGGTTCCTTTCAATCCCGTGGAGATGCGTCAAACCGGTATCGTGCTTCCACCCCGGGATCTTATTAGTTTGATAAGAAACAAAAATCCCTATGCCCTGGAATCGGTGGAACATTACCACCGTTTAATTTATTTTCCTGTTTGGGAAATCAGTTACAGTTTCAGGGGGATCATTTTCAAGAGTTATGTATCCGGTGTGGACGGTAAGCCCATCAAAATCCAGGGGCTGCGCAGTCATAAAAAAAAGTTGTGGATGTCCATGTTCGGGCTCCTGGCTCTGGCCGTGATACTGGGGCGGGGGATTAACGCCGGCAGCGGGGGGCTTCTCCTTATGGCCATTATCGGGTTACCGGCGACGGCGATCTTGCTCCCTTATTTCTGGGAACTATTCGCTTTCCAGGAAATCGTGGAAATACGCGGGGAAGTTAAAGAATATCAAACCATTAATTACACGGAAAATGCTCTCTTAAAATACGGCCGGAAAATGGTAGAGGGTATTCTCGACATATTGGGTAAGGCGGGAGAGGAGCGTTTATCATGAGTCGCGCGATTTGTCTTAAATGCCCGCAGTGCCGGACCAACCTCAGCGGTGAAAACAACAGCAAGGTTTTTTTCTGCCACAACTGCGCCCTGGCTTTCAACGTGGACACGGCCCAGGGTAAACTTTTACCGTACCCTTTACTGTACATTAATCCGCAAAAGACCGGGGCATTGGAACAGGTTTATTTCCCCTTCTGGCAATTTGAGAGCCGCTATACGTTGGACGGCACAGTTCCTACAGATAATTCGTCTATACGGACGTTTTATATCCCGGCTTTTTTCATCAAAAACATCAATTATTTCGGCGATATCGGTTATTATTATATGAAGCATAATGTTGTCCTGGAGCCGGGGCCGTTTAAGCGCCTGGGTGTTTTCCCGGCGGACAGGGATATCCGGCATGCCCTGCGGTATCCGCAAATCTACCTCACCAAAGAACATTTCCCTTCGCTGCGGGACATGAGAAAGGGGTTTTCCGAAGTCCAGGTTAAGCAGCTCAAAGCCGGGCTCGCCCTGGTCCCTTTTTACAAAGCCGAGCATTCTTACTCCGATTCCATTCTCTCCTGGAAATACCCGTCCGGTGCGCTCATTTGACCCTTTGATCTTCATCAAAAACTCTTGGTGTATCTTGGCGCCTTGTACTGGCGTGCCTTGGTGGCATCTTTTCCAGCATTAAAAATAATCAGGTCTTTTAAAAACCGCGTTTTTGGTATATAATACCCCATTAACCCATTGATATAAATAGTAAGGGCTTATGAATATTTTATTAGGATAAAAGATAAAGTGAATATGGAAGAAAAGAAAGAACATACGGATGTATATAAAACGCTTCGATTCTTAAAGCATGAACTGGAAAATTTCGGGGATATTACCAGGCAATTGAAGCCTTCTTCGGGTGAAATTCCCACACTGGAGGGGATCGATATTTACGGGGAAGCGATCCCCTTCAACGGTGTTGCGGGTGGAGACCATATTATTTACATTGATTTCAATAAACGCTATGACCTGGACCTGCGCATTGAAGAAGCGCAAAAAAACAATCGGCCGGAGGTAGTGGAAAAACTGTTATTAAATAAACGCCGGGCCGGGGTAATGGTAGCGGATGCATCCGGCCATAATATTACAGACGCCCTCCTGGCCGCCATGCTCCACCAGGCCTTCCTTACCGGCGTCCAATACGAACTGAAACATCACGGTGAAGTGACCGTAGAATTGTTTGAAATCCTCAACAGCCGGTTCTTCAACTCTTCGAGTCTAACCAAATTCATTACGCTTATTTACGGCGAAATTTCAGATGCGGGCAAATTTCGCTTCATCACTGCCGGACATCCCCTGCCCATCGTATTTACGAACAAGGATAACAGGTTAATCAAAGTCTGTTTTGAACGAATGTATCGTTTCCCTCCCATCGGCACCCTACCCTCCGGGGAAGATGTGGATTGCGAACGTAATTTTAGCCGGCGGGGTTATAAAAGGAAATACTCCATTCATGAAATTAACCTGATGGGACCGGGAGATATCCTCCTGCTTTATTCGGACGGATTCTCCGAACATAGGAATGACCAGGAAGTTTATTATTTCTCCAGGCGCCTGCAAGAGACCCTCATGCGTATTAAAAACGGCAGCGCCAGGGAGATTTATTCTAACCTGAAAGACGACCTCCTGCAATTTGCCGCACCCTCGGATGATCTCACTTTCGTGGTGATTAAAAAAATATAGGGGCAAGAGACGCATTCCATTTATCCAGTACAACTTTAGTTGTACGATTTTAAAATTTATTTTCATACCAAAAATACAACTTTCGGTGTATTGACAAAATGCCCATTCCTCTTCTATCATAAGCACGTACCTGAAGGCAACCATAAAAACCAAATCAATAAAGGAGGAATTTTTCAAATGAAAAAATTCAAGTATTTAATCGTGTTTTTAGTGTTCTTTGGATTAACCTTCGCGGTCTCAGGGGCGAACAAACCCAGGCTCGTTTCCCACTCCGCCAATGAAACCGTCATCACGTTCAATGTCGATTCCTATGATTTTGATCGTGTGCAGACCCCCAGGGGCGCGGCAGAAATCGTCAAGGCCCCGCACGCCGGCAAGATAATGAAAAATGGCGCGCCGGACCTGGCAAAGTTCAGCGCTGCCGTGGTTATCCCCGATCATGGTAAGATGGCGATCGACGTAGTCGATGCCCAGTACACCGAATTGTACAATATCAAAATTGCCCCTTCCAAAGGAAATCTCATGAGGAACCAGGACCCCAATTCGGTTCCCTATGTGTATGGCAAAGAGTATAAGAAAGACGCTTTTTTCCCCGGGAAATTGGCTGAACTGAACGATCCCTACATTGCCAGGGATTTCCGCGGCCAGTCCGCTATCCTCTATCCTTTCCAGTATAACCCGGTAAGTGGCGTTTTGCGGGTATACAAAAACATCACCGTAAGAGTGTATAAGAAGTGGAATGCCGGCGTAAACGAGTTTAACCGTCCCAGGGCATTCCAGACGGATCAAATCGTCCCCGAATTCAAAAAAGTCTATTCCCGGCATTTTCTCAACTATAATGCCATTGCCCCTGAAACCGACGCGGACGCTTCTCCGTTATACACCCCGCTGCCGGATACCAAAGGCCGGATGCTGATCGTTTGTTACAGCGGTTTTATGTCCAACATGGCCAACTTTGTTTCGTATAAACAAAGCATCGGGTACACCGTGGACCTGGTGGATTATACCTCCATCGGCAGCGCA
>JAUPLE010000825.1 GCA_030837085.1 Acidobacteriota bacterium
CCCGTAATCTTCCCGGTTCCGTTGTTATGAAAAAGCTGCATGCGCCTTTTATTAAAAAGGTGGGCCCGGAAGGAAAATACAGTATCGAAATCTTAGCCCCGGATCAGGTGATCAAAGGCAACCCACCGCGCAACAACCATTCCCAGGTGCTTAAATTCTCCGGGCCCTATCATTCCTTTTTATTTACCGGCGATATCGAATCAGAAGTGGAAACACTGCTGGCGGAAACTACCTGTCCAAAACTGCGTGCGGACGTGATAAAAGTACCGCACCACGGTTCGCGAACCTCTTCCACCAATGACTTTTTAAAATGTGTCGAACCGCAATGGGCAATTTTTTCTTACGCCCAGGGCAACCGCTTCAATTTCCCCCATAAAGAAGCCCTTCAAAATTACAAATCCCTGGGGGTAAAATATCTCTCTACCGCCCGCCGCGGGGGAATAAGAATTATTTCTTTGCCCGGCGCGCTTCATATTGAAACATCCAAATAGCTGCCTCCGGCGGGTCCCATGCTGGGACTCCCTATAATGGTTTGAGATGAGGTCCAATACATCGGAAAATCCCAAGGCCGTGCAAAGCGGGTCCAGCAGCATGCTGGGCGGCAAGAAACCCTTTCGAGAAAGGGTTTCTTGACTTCCCAAAGCTTTTGATTACACTTAACTACTGACTCTTTCCCTGTCCCATTTTTTGCCTGATTTCTTTATAGCCCTTTTCATTGCGGATAAAATCCAGGTCTTTGTCATTATCCAGTTGGGCCGGGTTATTAAGACCGCGTTTCACTGCCAATTCCAACGCTTTTATGGCAGGTTTCGCTTGCTTATTGAGAGAATAAGCGCAAGCCAGGTTGTAAGCGGAGTAGTAAGTTCTTTCTTCCACATAAGCCGAAACGCCAAAGCAGAGGATTGCCTTTCCATAATCGGCGCTGCGATAATATTCGCTGCCTTTTCCGTAGATGGTGTTACTCAACCCTGCCATCACGCGAAAAGCAAAACCACTGTTAAATATATCTTTTTTCTTTTTCGCTTGCTTTTGAAGATCAGGCAATTGTAGTTCCTGGAAAATCTCATCCAGGGATACCTGTTTTTTTTGTGAATTTTCAATTAAATTAAACACCCTGCCGAGATTCTTTATATAGTATGACGTCTTTTGGCTGCGGACGTTTTCGTCTTCCAGGAATTTTTTATAGGCTTTGGACTCCGATAGCTGGTTTTTTTTCTTTTCCGCAAAGGAAGTATCCAGCAGACCATTAAAGAGCCTTTTAGCCCAATCATAAGCGCCAACGGCAAAGGGGATATTGCCGGATAATTCCAGGTTATTGGCGCGCGTGAGGGTTTCCTGGTAAATGGCCTGGGCCAGGGAATCGTCTTTCGTCCGGGTATTGTTTTTCATGGCGTTAATTTCCATCCATGCCACGGCGCGAGTGACGGCTTCCTCCGGCGGCCAGCGGTGTTCCGCGTCGATTACATCCACCTGGTGGATAATCGACGTATGATCGAAAGCCGTTTCCAGCCCCAGTAATTCGAAGTAATTAAAGTCGGACAGGCCAACGATCCCGTACCAGGCAGCGGGTTTGAGCGTTCCCAGGTCCCCGAAATCTTCCGGGACGCCGGCGCCGCAAGCGATAATACCGGCGCAGGCGTTGCCGGTTTTCAAGTGAAACCGCGACGCCACCCGCGCGCCGCCGGAGAAACCGGTGGCATAAATCCTGTGGGAATCCACACTAAAACGTTGGCGTGTATCTTTCCACATAGCAAAAATGGCCTGGTCGGCGATATAGTAGGGGCCGTTTTTGGAATTATTGGAGCCGACCACGATATACCCGAATTTTTCCGCGGCGGGTTTGAACAGTTCCACCGGTCTTTTTCCCACGGCCCCGGGGTCAAAGGCAAACAAAATAGGCCATTCTTTATTCCGGGAATAAGTTGTGGGCAGGTAAAGAACGTAGCTTTGGTCCGGTTTATCTTTACAAATGACTTTTTCGATGATTTCGCCCCGCGGGAATTCGTCTTGCGCGTTCGCCGGGAGGTTAGTTGAAACTATCAGCACCAATAATAAAGGCAGAATAATTGTAGTTTTCATATTTTTCTTCTCCTTTGAGTAATTATAAACCGGAATGATTTAAAGAGTCAACTATATTACCTACGGTTCGGACTTTGCTTAGAAGAACTATTTATCCTCTTCGATCCGGAAATATTCATTTCCCTCGCTGTCCCAGGATACAATGAAAAGGCTTTTATTTTCTATACGGGATACGTCACCATCGATTATTTTTTCCGCTTCCTTTTTTCCTTTTTTATCGAAGAAAATCAGCTTGCTTTTCTTCACGTACCCGGAATCGTCCACCTCCAGCCGTTTTTTCAGGATGACCTTATTCCCGGCCAGGTAGAAGCCTGAATAGATAGGTCTAAAATCCAATTTGATCATATGTTTCACCAGGTTAATCATCCGTTCGTCCTCTTTTCCTTTCCACCTTTCCAACGTTCTTTCCCTGGTTTCGTTAAATATCTCGTCGCTTAATTTTTCGCGGTTAATTTCCAGGGTGACGGTTTCGATCGCTTTGCCCTGGCGGTTGTAGAACGTAATGGCATTCTCATCATTTTTAGCCAGGGCGATATTCCCTTCAGGCGTAAGTGCTAACAGCATCGAAGGAAGGAAAAATATCTGTGGTCCTCCCCAACGGACGGCATTTGACAGCTCATCGTCGAGGATGGTTTTAAATATTTCCGCTGCTAAATGACCGTCTTTGTCGAAATACTCGATCTTATATTCATCCTGGGTGATAAAGAATTTCCCCTGGGGTTTCCAGTTTACCCGATCTTCGGTAACTATAAAAAATGTACCGTCGTTTAGAAATAGAATTTGTGTGACACGATCCTTTTTTTTTAGAGATAGCTCGACGTTCATAAGCCCCTGGAATTTGCCACCGCTGTCATAAACGGTGATTTTTCCCCTGTTTGAAAAGTATTCCGGCAGGTAAAGGAAATCATTCACGGGGTTGTGAAACATGGAAAACACCCGGCAAATTTCTCCCGGACCTTCGCCAAAGCCGCAGAAGCTTTTTTCAAAGGTACCATCGGGTTTGAATTTAAAGATTTTTCCCCGGCCGCTTGAGAATAGGAAAACTTCTCCGCGGCTGTTCCGTAAAAATGTGCTGATGTCGATGATTTCATCCATTTGGTCGGTTTTTAAGGACAGCATGTTGGTGGACGCCGCCGCCGGGGACGACAGGATCATTATCACCATTGCCAGCATAAAAGCGAAACGTTTTAAGGTCTTTTGGTATGTCATTCGATTATCTCCTTGGCACTTTTATTCTTGCTTCGACCTGGTCTTTTGACGATATTTATTATACTTTTTTTACTCATGCCAGGCAAGATTTATTTCTTCCGAGGGCTTGCAGCGCCATGCACACGTTTGCAGACCCATGCACACCACTTACAACACCCTGCACACAGCTTACAGACCCTTGCACACCAGTTACAACACCCCGCACACGACCGCAATCGACTTGCCCACCGCTTACAGACCCTCGCACACCGCTTACAGGCCCATGCACACCACCTACAATCGGCTCGCACAACACTTACAATGACCCACACACGACCGCACTCGACTTGCACACTACTTACAGCCCCCTATACACCACTTGCAGCCCCTTGCACACTGGTTACAACGCCTTTCCTAGGGGTTACAGACCCTTTTTTCTTCATCATTCATCATTCTGATTTCTAAACAGCCTGCCGTACAATTCCCATGGATAGCGGGTATTTTTCAAGGTTGACCATAAAAAATATTGGATATTTTTTAGGGTAGACCATTAAAAATCTTGGGCATTTCGATCATCCCGCTTATTACCCATTAACAATTATTCCTGTTTTAACCTTTCCGTGTCCTGTCCGTGAAAGTCCGTGGCAAAAAATTTATCCTTGCTTTGTTTCTTTTAATTCTTCAAACTGGAAAATGGTTATCGTGCCGTTGTCGTTGGGGGTAAACACCTGTCTCGACTTGAAGGGAGAGATAGCAATACAAAGGGGTCTCCGGAGAAGCGTCATGGTTTTGATGCATTCTCCAGTTTCAGCGTCCCACACCTTGATTGTTTTATCATAAGATGCGGAAACAATGTGCTGCGATCGGGCCCCCGTTCATTCGGTGACTTTTTTACGCGGCAAAATACATTTCAGATAATCCTCAGTCGCTTCAAATATAGGTTCTATCCCATTCATCTTTTTCATTAATGGGATGATTTTGGTTCTTACACCCATGCCGCGAAAGTCTACATAACCATAATCGCGAAGTACTTCCATGATAAACGGATTCCTGGGAGATCGCTGGCCGGCAATCATCTTTTCGATGGTCATGGAATTTTGCAATTTCCCCGGGCTGATAACTTCAAAGCGATCTAAATAGTTTGTTATTTCAATATCAACAGATTTAGTCCAATCCCGATGCGCAAGAGCATTAATTACAGCTTCACGCACAGCATCCCAGGGATAAAACCACGCTTTTTCCCTGCGCATATGTCGATCTATTTCATCGGCCTCAAGGGAAATAAATGGCTCTATAACCATCGCAAACTTCTCGATAAGCCCTTCATCCAGGAGTTCCTTTTGCCCCGACTCAGTTATTTTCCATCTCCCAACTAAAGGGGCATCCAAAACCGTATCCAATAATGCTTGATACTCTTTGTCGCCCCTGGGAAAAGCCATTACTCGTAAACCGGCCTGCTTCATGTACCGCCTGGGATTTATGCCGAAACAAATTAACCCGGCGATAGTACAGACCTTGTTGCCGAGACCGTCCTCCGCCATCAGGCCTAAGCCAAGAAGGCGATTGATCCATTCTTCTTTATTTTTAGGCATCTCAGGGTCTTTGATGATACTTTCCAGGTAATAATTCAAGCGGTCCGGGTCGAGCGATGCAAAAGACGTGCCTGCGACCGGGAGCATCTCGATGTGAAACATGCCGCCGCTTTCGAATAGCCGCATTTGCTGTTCCCGTGTTGCGAGCTGCGATGTTGACCCGACACGAATATATACTTCCTCGCGCCCATTATGACGAAGCACATAGGGTTTTGAAATTCCCGTGGGAAGCGAGATAACCGCAACCCTCGTATTTTCATTGACCTGGATTTCTTCATAGAAAGGAAGGATCATGGGATGTATCTTCTCCCTGAAGATATTCATCACCCATTCTTCAATATTATCTCTTTGAATGCCTGAAATTGTTCCATCATCTTCAACGCCCAGGAGAATCTTACCACCCTGGAAATTAGCCAGGGCAACAGCTTCTTTTGCCAATTTTTCAGGGCGAATATCATCACGCTTAAACTCTACGCCTGAATTTTCTCTATTGGCAATGATTTCCAGGAGTTCACTTTTTAACATTTGTCACCTATATTTAGAATCCATATTTATCTTTGCGCTGAATAAAAGCTAATTCGCCGCCCTCGAGAATTTCCGCTGCTTTTTTCTGTATCCCCGGTAGGTCGATGGCCCCCTGGGCGTCAGGTGGTAAGGAAGCCTTCCCGTCATTGACATTAAACACGCCTATCCACTCTGCATCTCCAAAAACAGGGATATTGGCGTTATGGGTGGCGAATATAAATTGCCGCCCGATTTTGGCGGAACGAATCTCTGTTACAATACGATCGGCAATAAACGCATTATCAAGGTTATCTTCCGGTTGGTCCATTATAAGGGGATCTTTGTTCTCCAGGAGCAGTACATGGAGAATGGCAGTGCACTGCTGGCCGGTTGAAAGTTTATCAAGGTAACGATAATTTTCAGCGCCTTCGTGGGCAACATTCAACTCAATACTTACAATATCGGGGAGTTCTATCTCTTCAAGCCGCAGAATTTGAGACCCTGATAATTTCGCCAGTGCTTCCGCCACTGTGGGTGTAATTCCCCAATTGGTTTCTTGGAGCGTTTCACTACCTTTGCGAATCAGTTCGGCTAATTTTACCGGTGAAAAATCCTGGGCCTCTTGAATCCAGTCAAGGCGTTTAGTCCCAACTCCATGCAAATTACAATCAATCAAAAAATCCGCTATCGGTTTTCGGTCTGCCTCGGGACTGACGGTTAACTTCACTTTGCCCGCAAGCTTTTTATTGAGAGATTTCAACGCTTTTTGCATTTTTACGGAACGGTTTGCCCGGATATCGGAGAGTTCCGCGAGATATGTCCGCCGAACTTTCTTTAATTCAGCTAAAAACGAATCTTTATCTTTTTTCAATGTCTCCTTGGGCCGAATTTTTTCTATCGTTTGCAGTAGTTTCTTATATTCTTCTCCGATTTCTTTTCCCGATCGGCCTTCATAAGTCGGGATTTCTTTAAACGCATTGGTGATTTTTTCATCTTCAGAATTTATGTCCAGGATCAAAGCGTGATTTATTTGTTCTACAGTCTGCCCGGTTTCCCGGATTACGTTATCAATCTTATTTATAAACGGCTCGATCTCCTGCTTCAATTTATCCAGGGCGGCTTTTGCAGGTTTTAATATTTCGGCGTGCGGCAAACCTTCCAGTGCATTATCGCTAAGAAAAACGGTATCCGGCAGGTTCTCCTTAAACGCAGACAGGGATTCCGATAGTAGAGAAACTTCCCCACCAATTCTATCGGCTAATTGTTTTTCTCTCTCATACAAAGGAATCAGTTTCAGCTTATCTTCAAGCCCCAGTTTTTTAAAATAGTTGATCATCTCATCCAATTTAGGTAAAAGAGCAATTTCATCCTCGATTTCCGATATGTTGTCCTGGGCTTTTTCTATTGCGGAACGATTCTCCGCAAGTTTTTTCGTAATCTCCTCAAGCCGGGAATCCATTTGGCTGCTGTCCATATCGATAAACCGGTTAAGAAGGTTTAGTTGCCCGGTACGGTCCTGGGCAATTTCATAAATTTCATTCTGCCCATAAATCTCGATGCGGGGAATTAGGTCGGCAGGAGTAAAGGCAGAGATTTGCCCGTTTTTGTCTTTGACATAAGCATTTTCACCATACTTCCTGGCGATTGTAAAGCGATTGCCATTCATCTTTGAAGAACGGAGGACAATTTCAATAAGCCCTTTTTCCTTACCAAGATTTTCTCTTACAATTTCATCATGCTGGCGCTGTGCATTTTTTCCAATCGGTTTCAAACCCAGACCATAGCGGATGCATTCAAGCAAAGTAGATTTGCCGGTTCCCCGCCCGCCGATAATAGTATTAAGATGTTCGGAAAAATCGATAGACACGCCATCCAGGTAACCCCCTGTAAATGACACCTTCTCAATCCGTGAATAATATTTTTCAGGAACATCCGAATTAAGACGGACCCGGGATCCAGGATCTAAAAAGGCTTGCTTAAAAGACTCGAAGCAAGGCTTAGTCATTTTGATAAGACAGGATGCTCTAGTATCTTTTAGTGTCTCCGGTTTCTCTACATCCTTCGCATTTAATATAGCAATCGGAGTTTTACGCTTATAGTCAGGATTTTTATTCAGTAGAATCTGTCGGTATCCATTTCCTTCTTCCGTTTTCAAATCGTCAAGAGCGCCGGGGATTTGCGCTGCTTTCAGCAGCGGATTGGCCCAGATATTATTAAGTTTCTTTTGAAGTATACCGCTGTCCTCCGTGCAGTGTGCAGCGTAAACAACGCCGCCCAGTTCTTCCACCTTGACAAGGAGCTGTTCTGCGCTTTTAGTCGTTGGGCTGGTTTTGTCATTGACATCCGTAATTCCCAATGCACCAAGATAACGATTTAATTCATCTTTTGTCGTGGTTTCCGAAAATAAGCAAACAAAATGGACTTTTTCAGTGGAAGTAATCTCAAATCCGGGAAAAACAACGATACCATGCTCATTCAATAATGTTCGGACTGTATCGATGTTATCGACCTTTACATGATTTGCAATTCCAACTATCTTGATATTCTCTTCCCGGCAAAGTTTAAGAAGCCGCAAGTTATATTCCTCTTCCGTCAAACCATGCTCGGCGCCGCGCAATTTAATATAGTCAAACAAATTGACTTGAAGAGCACATTTCCAAAATTGGGCCCTGGTATAGGTATCGCTCATAATCTTTCTCCGATTTCAACTAAATAGTACCAGAAAGAAGTTCAAAAATCAATGGCCTTGCATCCGGGAACTCTCCTTTTTTTATGCGGCTTCCTCGAACGCGATATATGTGATAGAATAATACCCTATGAATATGATTTAATTGCTATAAGGAGCGAACCCATGAACCTGGACTATGAAAAAATCCTTTCTGTTGCACAGGAAGCGGCCTTTACAGCCGGGAAATATCTCAAAGAGAATTTCCACCAAATACCGGAAATCGAATACAAAAGCGAAATGGAACTGGTCACCGAACGAGACCGCGAAAGTCAACAAATTATCTGTAAAATCCTCAAAGAGCATTTCCCCCACCACTCCCTCCTGGGCGAAGAAGACCTGGATGTGGTCAAAGAAAAAGAACTTCTATGGCTGATCGATCCCATCGACGGCACTACCAACTTTGCCCGTTCACTGCCTATTTTCAGCGTCAGCATCGCATTCCTGGCGGCGGGGAAAACCCAGGTGGGCGTGGTATACGCCCCGATGCTGGACGAGATGTTTTACGGCGTACGGAGCGCCGGCGCTTTCCTGAACAAAAAACAAATCCACGTCTCCCGGGAAAAAGAAATAGCGAAATCAGTGTTGTGCACCGGGTTTCCTTATGACATCCGGGAATCAAAAATAAACAATGTGGATCATTTCAATAAATTTATTTTCCGGGCGCTGGCGGTCCGACGCCTGGGCTCGGCTGCCCTTGATCTCTGTTATACCGCCGCCGGCCGTTTGGATGGTTTCTGGGAACTGAAACTGAAACCCTGGGATACGGCTGCCGCTTTCCTCCTGGTGGAAGAGGCCGGCGGCAAAGTCACGGATTTCTCCGGTAATCCTTTTGATCCGTTTATGATCGAATGCGTCTCTTCCAACGGTCTTATCCATAATCAAATGCTGGAGATTATTAATCAATAAGGTGTTCTTGGATTGAATTTTTTATGATGTTGACAAATCTCCAAGAACACATTAAAATGTATTACGTATTGTGTAGGAGGCCGTATGACTGAGACACTCACGGTTAGAATCCCTGAAAGCATGAGAATCGAATTAATGGAACTGAGTAAAGAGCAAAAAAAACCGGTTAGTGACCTGGTAAGGGAATCATTGCA
>JAUPLE010000826.1 GCA_030837085.1 Acidobacteriota bacterium
ATGTACAATTCAAAAAACGCCCTGGTGAATGCCAGGAATGAACAAAAGATTTACCCCCTCCTGGCAGGGTATAATATGACCACAGAGAAAATCGACAAAGGGCTTTCGATGCTTGATGCGCTTATGACAGCGGATAGGAAGAAAACAGAGTTACATGGGCTTCAATTAATGGCTCGGGCTGAGTTTAAGAGAATATTCCTGGAAGTAAACAAGGAATACCTGGAACATGTCAATTTCACAAAATTGCAGTGTCGGAAAGACCCCGTGAAACTGGAGAAACTATTATTACAGGAGCCCAGGACAAGGGTAATCAATGGGTGGCTGCGGCAGGCGGACACTTTTTACAGCAATCTCCTGGATGATCCGGAGTTAATTGGCCGGTTAGCGGATACCGCAATCACCGTGGACAGGTTGCGGGAGGGGTATGCGAATGTTCAGCGGGTATTGCAGGCCAGGAGTAAGTATACCGAGATCATAGGCATGGCGCAGGATGCAACGGAGCAGCGGAATATATTGTTGGAGGAGTTCAATTTTTGGATGAAGGAATTCATTTACATTTGTAAGGTAGCGTTGAAGGATCATCCGCAACTTCTCGAGTCGTTGGGAATCCAGGTGTTATCGGCGGGGTATACCAGGCAGAAGGCCTATTTTAAGAGTTCCTGAAATAGGGTGAGTGGTTTTAGATTAGCCGCCAGGGACACAGAGGACCGCGCGCCGTAGGGGCGAACCGCCTTGTTTCCGTGTTCGCCCTTTTACTTGAATTCGTGGGCCGGTTCTTTTAAAGCCCAATCTCATTGTGATATACCATCCGATTACCGCTAAAAATCAATACCAACTTCTTTAACGTGGTCCCACCAATGCTTTTTTGAAATTTCTCATCCCGGCTGTAACGATTCAACTGGGCTTCGGCCTCTTTTTGCAGTTCCTGGAGCTTCACGGGGTCCGGCGGCTCATTTCCCGACGGCTTAATGAATTTCAATTCCACCAGGTAGGAATATTTGATGCCCGGGAACCGGATCAACATCGGCATAAGTGCAAGGTCGGCGAAACCCTGGTTCAATTCCTTTTCCGGGTATACGATATATAATGAATTCAACCCCAGGTACACATTCCAGAATACCTGGAGCGCTTTTTCACCGGTCATTAAATCCCTGATTCCTAACGATGCCTCCATACGACCGGCTATATATTCGATAAACGGTTCCCATATCCCGGCCACGGCGAAATCTTCCAGTAAATTGGCATATATCGACATGTCTATAGAAAATATTTTCGTGTCTTCATAAGTGTCCCTGATGAAGTCGTAAAACAATCGCCTGACGAATTCATTGGGTATTGAAAGGATGGTTTGCCCGGTAAGAGTTGTACCGCTGACGGTTAATAACCCGAAATAAAAGAGAAGGGAGATGAAATTTCCCGGTTTTTCCAACTCATCGATGGGGAAACCCGACTGGATATCGGCAATAGCCTGGCCGGTTTCCAGTATTTGCCGGAGTTGGGAAAAGTTCCCATTGACCATGGGCGTCCCTTTTTTATCGACAATAATCAAATGGCGAAGTTTTTTATAATCGATCTGGGCATTTCGATCGACCAGATTATACGGAATCAGGGAGTTAATCATGTATTCTTCCAGGAAATACAATACATGGACGGTGTTAAATACTTCACCTTTTGCATAAATCGAAAACCGGTAATGGTTATACCATTGACTTATAATCTCCATCAGTTCGGGGGTAGAATGGAGAATTTTTCCACTTTCCCGGTAATATTCGATCATAGTTTCCACTTCATCACGCGTAAAGCCCATGATTTCGTTAATATCCGAATGGAGCGAAATATTGGCGCCGATATTAAACCCGGACGTGACATCGTCCATTGTGATAGGAGATACACCACTCATAAAGAGGCGGGAGATAGGGGCATTGGTCCTGGAAGTTCCACCCTTTAATACATTAAAAAATGCGCGTAAGAAACCCTTTCCATGAGTAATACCCTGGTAAGCTTGTTCCCCGACTTCGCTCAGTATGGTATTGGCGAAATTATCATACTCATCGATGATAATATATAATTTTTGTTCGACTCGTTTGCAATAATTCAAAAGTTTGATCATTACCTCCGCGGCATTTTTTTTTAAAAATAATTCTCCTTTTGCTTTTTCCGGATCGATATCCAGCAGCTTTTCATATTTCAATATAAACATATAAGCGGATTCTTTAATATAATCTATGAAAGTATCTTCAATCCGTGAAATATCAGGACTGACCTGGGAAAAATCCAGGGTAAAAACCATGTAACTGTTTTTTTCCCTGGTAGGGTTTTGATGGATATCGGTGCCGCTGAAAAGTTCATCGAAACGGTTTTTAAAAGCGAGGTCGTAATAGGCTTCAAGGATTGCCAGGAAAAGAGATTTCCCAAAGCGCCGCGGACGGATAAGAAACAAGTAACTTCCTTTTTCTTCGATTGCCCTGATAAACCGGGTCTTATCAACGTAATAAAGGTTCTTTACCCTGAACTCATTGAAATCGGACACTCCATAGGGAATTTTTTTTAAGGAAAGCGTTTCGTTCATCATAAATCTATGATACCCCAATGGTCGACGTTTGTCAAATGGCTGTTGTAGTTTGCATAGGTGAGAAGTTTGACAGGCCGGGAAAAGCCCTCAATCGAAATATTGCTCCAGGTCCTTCCTGAGAACCGGGTTCAGGAGGGGAATATTTTTTTGCATGCGTTTCCACCCTTCTATCAATCAACTTTTACCAATCACCATTTTTTCGTGTTTTTCGCGTATTTCGTGGGCATACAATCGGCAAC
>JAUPLE010000827.1 GCA_030837085.1 Acidobacteriota bacterium
CTCTACCCCAGGAGATTTTATTTTAAGAGAACATTTTACTGATTGAAAATAGAAATGTCAAGCCCCTTTCTTCCATTCAAAAAAATATAGCCGCTGAGAGACAAAATACGGGACAGGCCGGGAAATCCCCTTTCCCCGGCCCAGGAATTTATTACAAAGATGTTAAATAAAATTACCCGTGTAAAGAACCAGTAATTAAAAAATACCTATCGGAAAAATTTAAAGAAGATACTCAAATGACGGTTTTGCAATATCTCAATTTCGAGAAAATGAAACGGGCCGAATCCCTGCTGAAAACAAGACCTGATCTTACCATACGCAAAATTCCCGACCCGGTGGGAATCGAAAAATTGAGCCACATCAGGGCGAAGTTAAAAAAAAACAAATCTCCTGAGCCCCGGTAGATAAAGGCGATTAATGAAAAACCGAGCTTTTGGCAGCTTGTTTTCCGGAAGTCGCGTGGGCGCGTGGGCGGAAAATAGGGACAGGCGAGAAAATTCCCTCTATTCTCCGGTTAAAACTACCGCGGACGAATTCTACAAAGATATCCCGGAGTACGATATGCTGAAACGCGGAATGACAGAGGAAGAACGCATCCAAAACGGCTATTGGGTGGCCTACCAAATCGCGGAGATATTGTTAAAACAGCCCACGAATGACACGAATGAACACGAATTAAAAAAACATTCGTCCACGTATCCACAAGAATAAAATTTTTTCCAGTAAGGAAATGAACAATATCCCGACGGGAAAATAACAAGATCCCGACGGGAAAATAACAAGATCCCGACGGGAAAATAACAATATCCCGACGGGAAAATAACAAGATCCCGACGGGAAATCGATAATATCCTTACTGGAAAATGAGAATATCCAGCCTGGAAAGTGATATTTTCCCAGAAGGATACTGTAAATATCCTTCCGCGAGAAAAAATTAATCAAAATAGACACACCTTATATATCGAATGATGAATGATGAATGATGAAGAAAAAACAGGAAGCGCGGAAGAGCGGAAAAAACAATTCGTGTTAATTCGTGTAATTCGTGGGCCTTCTTTTATTCGCGTCTTTCGCGTGTTTCGCGGGCGATTTTTAATAAGGATCAAACCCCAACCATGCTGATCTTCTTATTATTAAACGCCGTTTCCCGGTAATAAAGCTTCTCTTCCCACGCCCCTGTACCGGGATCAAATATCACCAGGTATCCCTCCGCTAAACCCAACCGGTCCAGGTAATTACTTAACTGCTGCTTGGCTTTTTCAATGGATTGCTCACCGCGTTTGATTTTCAATTCCACAGCCGTACGCCTGCCGTTGAATTTCACCAACAAATCCACGCGCCCGTTCCCTACCGCCATTTCCCTGGTAATCTCGCCCCCGGAATTGACGATTCGCTGCAAAAAAGCCATCATCAACAAATGATGCGCCGACTCCTTGAATTCGAACCGGTCTATCCAGGATTCCGCATTCTCCCTGTAAAACTCCTGGAAAGCCAGCATGATTTTTTTCATATCGAGATTGTTGTCCGCATTAAGAAAAAACGGGGTTTCGATTTCCCCTGGAAGAGAAGCTTGAAATGAATACGCCATCACCCGGGGAATGATCTCGGCATATATCGGGTTGGCAAACCGCAGTGGATCTGTCTGGCTCACAATACCTAAATCCCTGACATACATAACCCGATCATTCAATGAATCGAAAACTATATTGTCGCCGTTAATAATGGCTTGAACAATGGATTTTACTCTTTCTTCCTTCAATTTATCGATGAGGCTGTCCAGGTGGGTGTCCCTGCGCAGGATCAATTGATTTTTCGCTTCCCATACCATGTCCGGGGTGATTTCCCTGGAAAAATCATTTTCAAGTATTTCGGAAACGATCTGATTGGCCAGGGCATTGGTTAGCCACGGCTGGCCATTGGCAAGTAAAAAGATTTCTTCTTTCGCTTTTTCGGAAAAAAGTTGCCCGGTCTCTTTGGTATGCTGTTCCAGTAGTTCGTATACTTCTTGCTTCGAAAAATTTTTCAATAAGAGGGAATCGGATTTAATATTGAAGGGCGACGCAGTGCCCATGGATTTTTGGTCGTCGCGTACTTTGGCTCTATAATCCCGAACATCCCGCAAACCCACAAGAACGACAGAGGAAGGAAAATGTTTCGGCCTGCCCTGGTAGCCGTCGCGCAATTGCCTGAGAATTGAGATGAGCACATCATCCATTAACGCATCGATTTCATCGATAAAAAGAACGATGGGTTTTTCCTGGGTGGAGCTCCAGGTATGCAGGTAATTGTATAAGTCGAGAAAATTCTTTTCTCCCGGGTTTTCCGGGCGGTATTTTTCTTCCAGTTGACGGGTAGAGGAATTATATATGGCATTCATAACCGTCTCATTCGCGACGTCGAGAGTCATACTGCCAACTCCGGCCCGTTCGAATGAAACCACCAATGCGATGTACGTTCCTTCTTTATTGAGTTTTTGAGCGAGAGCGTATAAATAGGTGGTTTTTCCCGATTGCCGCGGCGCGTGTATGGTGAAATAGAGTTCATTCCTGATTAATTGCTCCACGTTCCGTAAACGTTTCAGGGGGTTTACCATATAATGATTCCCCGGTTTACATAACCCGGCGGTATTAAAAAATTTAGTCATGCGTCACTCCTTCAAAAAACAAATCCGCTCAAATACTCACGGAACTATTTTAAAGGAATTCATGCATTAATGCAATATGGGCAATAATTAAAAATCAGTGTGATTCAGTGTAATCGTCCATACGTGGACACATCTTTATATAGAATGATGAATGATGAATGATGAAGAAATAGAACAGGGGACAGTGGTTAGGATTCAGGAGTCAGGGTGAAAGCGGAAAAATAGTTTAAAAATCTGTGTTAGTCCGTGTAAGTCCGTAGCCAAGTTTTTCGTGTTCATTCGTGTCATTCGCGGGCCTCTTTACTTTTTTTTGCAAATATATTATAAGGATGTTCTATCTGAAATAAAATTTATCAGGAGGATATGATGAAAAAAAGTTGTACCGTTAAACTGTTGATTCTATTCGTAGTAGTATTTGTTGCTTTTGTCGGTTCAGCCTGGGCCGCGGAAATTTCTATTAAGGGAAACGGGACCTTTAACAACAATGAGAAATTGATTATTGATGGCGATTTCTCCGAACAGGGTGCTGCCTGGGATAATGAAAAATGCGTCTGGTGGAATGGAACCTCACCATATTTTGTTATCGATCTTGGGGCGGTTTACCAGGTCCCTGACTTAGTGCTGCAAGTGGATAACAACGATAATTATCAAGTCGACTACTCAGTGGATGGGACTACCTTTACGCCCCTGGTTACTGTAAAAGCCGATTCTGGTGAAATCGAATGGGGTATGGATACTCTTAGCTCCGCGCCGGGAAACACTGATACTATCGAGGGAATGGCGTTTAAACCGGTAATTGCCCGCTTTATCAAGATTTATGCAACCGAAGGCGATGATAGTTATTCCATCTCTGAAATTCAATTTACCATGAACCCGGTGTCGGAAAAAAAGTAACTGAAAAGTAGTTAGTCGTTATAGGGGCAGACTGCCGGTAGGCCCGTCTGCCCTTATTAAAAACCGCCCACGGAACACACGGAACACACAAAAAAAAGGGGAAGTAGAAAAAAGGAGAATTCTGTACCTCGCGTCCGACTTACCTGGCATGTGTGATATAATTAGAACGAAAAACAGGAGGAATAAAATGAAACCGAGATTTTCATTGTTTTTGCAAGTAATACTAATAACCCTTTTGATAGCCCTTGCCGGTTGCAAAGATTTCGGCGCCCACAAAGATAAGGCCGGGGCACCTGCGCCCAGGGAAGCCAAAAAAATGGAAGTAGCTCTCTCAGAAAATGAAGTAGCCCCTTCCCCGACCATGATCCAACCCGCCCCGGCTGGAGATTTTAACACCGAAGAATACAGCAAGATAGTGGAAAATGAATTCAAAGACGCCCGGCAAAACCCTCTTTCTACATTTTCCATCGATGTCGATAAAGCCTCATATGCCAATATCAGGCGCTATATAAGCGGCAGCCAATTGCCCCCCAAAGATTCCGTAAGAATCGAAGAAATGATCAACTATTTCACCTACGATTACCCCCAACCCGAAGGCGATAATCCCTTTTCCGTTACCACTGAAATTTCCGACTCCCCCTGGAACCGCCAACATAAATTGGTACTCATCGGGTTACAAGGTAAAAGCTTGAACTACGACCAATTGAAACCCTGCAACCTGGTCTTCCTGGTGGATTCCTCCGGTTCCATGGAAGATGTCAACAAACTTCCTTTGTTAAAGCAGTCTTTGAAACTCCTGGTAGAAGGTCTGGACGACAGGGATAAAATAGCCATTGTCGCCTACGCCGGTTCCGCGGGCTTGATATTACCCGCCACGCCGGCTTCCCGGAAAGAGCAAATCATCGCGGCATTGGACCAATTGGCCGCCGGGGGAACCACGGCCGGCGGTGAAGGTCTCCAACTGGCTTACCGCGTTGCCCAGGAGAACTTGATCAAGGATGGCAACAACCGCGTTATTCTCTGCACGGACGGGGATTTCAATGTCGGCGTATCTTCCACCGGCGAGCTGGTGCGCTTTATCGAAGAAAAAAGAAAGAGTGATATCTACCTGACTATTTGCGGGTTCGGCATGGGCAACTACAAAGACAGCCGTATGGAAGAAATTAGCAAGGCAGGGAACGGCAATTATTTCTATATCGATAATATCCAGGAAGCCAAGAAAGTATTTGTGAAAGAGATGCGGGCGAATTTATTCACCATTGCCAAAGACGTTAAAATCCAGGTGGAATTCAATCCCGCCCGGGTCAAAGCTTACCGCCTGGTAGGTTATGAAAACCGCATCATGGCTAATGAGGATTTTAATGATGATAAAAAAGACGCCGGCGAATTAGGGGCCGGTCATACGGTAACCGCCCTGTACGAAATCATCCCGGCCGGCGCCGCCGAAGAAGTGAGAAAAACCGATGAGCTTAAATACCAGGTAACCGACGTCAAACCGACAGCGGCGGGAACCACGGAAATCATGACGGTTAAACTTCGTTACAAACTGCCCAAAGAGGAAACCAGCAAGCTAATCGAGAAGGCTTTGATTGATCCCGGTATATCTCTTGAAAAGGCGTCTGAGAATTTTCGTTTTTCAGCGGCTGTTGCGGGTTTTGGTATGCTGCTGCGGGATTCTAAATTCAAAGGGGACCTGACGTATGACACGGTATTGGCGATGGCGAAGAATTCCCAGGGCAAAGACCCGGAAGGGTATCGCGCCGAATTTATTCGTCTGGTTGAGGCGTGCGCCTTGCTGACAAAATAATTTTATATCCCCTTTCCTTATCCAGCGGGGCAGATTTTTTCCAGTTGAATATATCATCCGGAAACTGTATAATCATCCTGAAAAATTGAACGACAACCGGTACAGAAACAAATTTAATCCGGATTAGCACAAGGAATTCCCTGGAGGACAGGTCGTATGAATGAATGGTATAAATTAGAGATTACAGAGGTTTTGCAGCGTCTAGGTGTGCGTATCGAGGAGGGTATGAACGCAGAGGAAGCAGCTCACCGCCTGGCCAAAGAGGGTCCTAACATCCTGGTTGAACGAGGTAAGCGGAAGGCCTGGCGGATTTTGTGGGAACAGCTTACCGCAGTGATGGTGTTGATTCTCATATTCGCCGCTGTCTTTTCCGGGGTGTTGGGCGCAGTGAAAGATACGATTGCCATTGCCACCATCGTGATCTTGTTCGTACTGCTGGGTTTTATCCAGGAATACCGGGCTGAAAAAGCCATGGCAGCGCTGAAAAAACTGGCCGTGCCTATGGTTAAGGTTTATCGCAGCGCACAGTGGCAAGAAATATCCGCCCGCAACCTCGTGCCGGGTGACCTATTGCAGTTGGAGACCGGGAATCATATTCCAGCGGATTGTCGTTTGGTTGAAAGTGTCAACCTGCGTATCCAGGAAGCAACACTTACAGGCGAGTCGGTGCCGGTAGAAAAGCACAGCCGGGCATTGGCCGGGATGGATCTGCCGTTGGGCGACCGGCGGAATATGGCCTATATGGGCACTGTGGTTACCTTTGGCCGCGGGAAGGCCATAGTGACAGCCACCGGGATGAATACCGAATTGGGTAAAATCGCAAATTTGCTCCAGGAAGTGGGGCAAGAGCATACACCCCTTCAACAACGTCTCGACCATCTGGGGCGTACGCTGGCTGTCGCCGGGATCGCTATTGCAGTCCTTATCTTTGTCCTGGGGCTATTGCGCGGCGATAACTTAACACACCTGCTGTTAACCGGGGTAAGCGTGGCGGTGGCAATCGTGCCCGAAGGTTTACCCGCCATCGTAACAATTACCCTGGCACTGGGCGCACAGCGAATGCTGAAACGGCGGGCACTCATTCGCAAACTCCCTGCCGTTGAAACACTGGGCTCGGTCACCATCATCTGCTCCGACAAAACCGGTACCCTCACCGAAAACCGGATGACCGTCATGATTTTGGATGTGGCAGGTCATGAAATAAACTTCAGCGAAGAATTCCGGCATAATTCGGCAAAAATCACCAAAACAAACCTCCTCCCCGCGGAATCGCCATTTCCTATGTTGTTGGTAGGAGGAGCATTGTGTAATGACGCCCAACTGGTAGAGGAAGCCGCGCCGGGTCATTTCCATACCCTGGGGGACCCAACGGAAGGAGCATTATTGGTGGCCGCGGCGCGCATGAACTACTGGAAGGACCATGTAGATAAAGCCCTGCCTCGCGTCGCGGAACTGCCCTTCGACTCAGAGCGCAAACGCATGACCACTGTACATCGCTTCCAGGACACCGCCGACCTGGAACTCCCCCTGGAGCGCACTGATAACTACCCCTACCTGGCTTTTTCCAAGGGTTCTGTCGACGGCCTGCTGGAAATCTCCAACTGGGTTTTTGTAGACGGCCGTATCACACCGCTTACCCCGGGATGGCGCGAGCGTATCGAAAAAGCCAACCAGGGATTGGCCCAAAAAGGCATGCGCGTTTTAGGAACCTCGTTTCGACTGTTGGAGTTCTTGCCTTACCAGGGGCAATCGCTCTCTCCCCAGGTCGAGAGTGACCTGGTTTTTGTTGGGCTTTTCGGCATGATGGACCCGCCGCGCAGCGAAGTCAGGACCGCTGTGCAAACCTGCCGAACCGCGGGTATTCGCCCGGTGATGATTACCGGCGATCATCCCCTAACCGCCTTGCATATTGCCGGGAATATAGGGATCACAGGAACAAGCCGCGCCCTGACCGGCCTGGAATTACAGGAAATGCCGGCTGAGGTACTGGAAGACGCGGTGGAACACGTGTCGGTTTACGCACGGGTTTCGCCGGAACATAAACTCAAGATTGTGCAGGCATTACAAAGCAAAGGACACATCGTAGCCATGACCGGTGACGGCGTCAACGACGCGCCCGCCCTGAAAAAAGCGGACATCGGTGTAGCCATGGGCATCACCGGTACGGATGTAGCTAAAGAAGCGGCCGATATGGTTTTGCTGGATGACAACTTTGCCACTATTGTAGCGGCAGTGGAAGAAGGCCGCGTCATCTATGACAATATCCGGAAATTCGTCAAGTATTCGGTAACCGGCAATATCGGCAAAGTAATGGTCATGCTGCTGGCGCCATTTTTAGGAAAGCCATTACCCTTGTTACCATTGCAGTTGTTATGGTTAAATTTATTGACCGATGGTTTAATGGGGCTGGGGTTGGGCCTGGAACCCCCGGAACCCGACACCATGCGCCGCAGTCCTTATTCACCCCAAGAAAAAATCTTCAGCCGGGCGGCAGGGAAGCAGGTCGCCTGGGTAGGGATCTTTATAGGGATATTAGCCCTGGCTGTCGGCGCCTGGTATTTTTACACCGGGCGTGATACCTGGCAAACCATGATATTTACGACCCTTGCTTTTTCGCAGGTATGGCAGGCCCTGGCGGCCCGTTCCGCACAACCTTCGTCCTTTATCGGCATATTCTCCAATCCTTTACTCGCGGGAATGGTGGGCTTGACTTTTGTTTTGCAGGTGACGGTTATATATGTGCCTGCCCTGGGAAAAGTTTTTCAAACAGTGCCTCTATCGGTAATCGATTTTGTTGTCAGCCTGGTCCTCAGCAGCCTGGTCTTTATCGCCATGGAAATAGAAAAACGGCTGAGGCGGCGCGCCAGGTAATCCGGGAATCCCTGGCGCCCCATTTTGTAGGACCGAACCATATGGAGGTATGCGAGTCTATTTTTTGCCTGCCCCCATTTTTTTCCTGCCCCGGAATAAGAAATTTGCGGCATTCCGGTTCCAGGTTAAGAAG
>JAUPLE010000828.1 GCA_030837085.1 Acidobacteriota bacterium
AAAAAAAGGAGAACACCAAATGATGAAAAAAGCTTTAAAAGTATTTTTAGTCTTGTTGATGTTGGTAGGGATTGTCTTTTCAGTGGCCAACTTTGTCTCTCACGATGCGAGCGCCTATACAATCGATGGGAAAGATATTGTTGATGGAAATGGGAATGCCTATGATTGTGCACCTAATGGAGCTCAGTGCAAAATTGTGTCGCCATATCCGCCTAAGAACTAACCCTAACCCTACCCTTAAGCTGTAGAGTGAAGTTGGATATTGCATGCTCTAAGCAAAGTTGAAAAGGGCATGCAATATCCTATTATCAAAAGAAATCCTTTTTCGCTATCAACAATTCCCCTAATAGGGAAGAAAATCCAGGAACGAATTTATAAACCTTTTCTGAAAAAATACCGACTAAACTTGACAATCTGTTAATTGTATTGTAAGATCAATTCTAAATAAAAAAGGAGCTAGCAAAATGGAGAAGAAAATTTTAAAAGGATTCTTAGTTCTGTTTGTGTTGGTAGGAATTGTATTTTCACTGAGCAACTTTGTTGCTCCCAAAGCCGACGCCGCCGGAGGTAGTGGCTTTGGTCTAGAGATAGTTGATGAAGGAGGCGAGATCATCGATTGTACACCTGGGGGGAATGCATGTACGGTTACAAGTCCCAAGCAGCCCAAAGATTGACTCTACTCTTAATATGATGATATAGCAATATTTTAACTACCACGGATATCAGGAGATTAAAATGAGGAGACAAAAAATATATTATTTTATATTGTGTATGAGTATGACTTTTTTTGCCGGGAGCTTATGGGGCTTTGAGATAAAATTTCTTGATAAATTCGAACTGTCCCAGGAAAAAGAACTGATCGCCTATCCCATGGCGTTATGCGTTACCGAGGATGACCTGTTCCTGGTCTCGGATATGAAGCTGGCGCATGTGAAAGTCTTCGACAACAAGGGAAACTTGCTCAAAATACTCGGTAGGCAGGGCTTCGGACCCAATGAATTTACCCGCGCCACTTATAGCTTTTACGAAGATGGAAAATTTGGCGTTTATGATATGGATGCCTGGCGAGTTCACCTTTATGAACGGGAAGGCAAACTGGACTTCAAGCGTATTAATAGTATTCTTAGTCATACCGCCATTACCGATGCCCATCTCAAAAGCAATAAAATATACATAGCCGGATACCGGATAGGAAATGACAATAACGAGTATGAATTTTTCAGCATCGATATAAAGACCGGGAAAAGTGAATTTTTGATGCCGGTTTACTATGCCTACGGATTTGCATCGTATTCGGAATATAAGATTAATAAAGAGTCTCCTGTAATAGCCATGGTTGGGGGTATGAACAAATTCGATATTGCCGGTAACTTTGCTTATTATATTTGGGAAGGCAATTTAAGTATTATCCGGATACCATTATCCGGCGGCAAGATTACCTGCTTTGGCCATAAAACCGATAATTATATACCACCCTTCATATCCAATGAGATATTGAAAACCATTGATTTAAGATATGGTAAAGCCAGCGCCTATGGCAAAGCCAGGGGAAAAATGTCGTTCGTAGATAAAATATTCGCAGGTAGGGATTATGTAATGGTGATTTACCGCGGCCCAACCCGTAATGAAACGCTGCTGCCCTATACAGCCCAATTTTATACGCTAGATGGCGAATTTATAAATGAGGTCAGGCTCCCGGCTCTCAGTTATAAAACGCCATTCTTCCTGGATAAAGAGGAAAATATTTTATATTCCGTTGCAGCGGGTGATAAAGAAGAAGATGAAGAAGACTATTATATTATAAAGATGCAGGTTTCAAAAGGCAATCCCAAATGAAAAATTACATCATCGGCTTTTTGATGGTCATCATCCTGGTATTTGCCAGTCTCTTTTACAAGGAAAAAACACGGCTGAGATACGCTGCATTCCCGGTAGTTGAAACAAAAGGCAATGACAACTCACATTTACACCTCTACGTGTTTTTCTCAAAACTAAATTGCGCTCCTTGCCTTGAATATATCAAGGAATTAAATGAATTACCCACGGAAATAAAAGTTTTCGGGGTGGTGCCTGATTTTGAATTGAAAGATGAGGCAATCTTGAGGGAGTTAACCGGCGCTGCATTCCCCTTAATGGGAAATTCACGTTTCAAGAAATTTATCCCGCTGTATTCTCCCACGACTGTTGGGGTTTCGACTAAAGGTGAAATTTATTTTGTCTTACCCGGCGTTCCGGGAGAAAAGGAATATATTGAAAGTTTCTTAATGAACCTATATTTTAAATTGCAACGCATTTTTATGAATAAAAAAACCAATAATCCCCACCCCTAAAGAAGAAAGTTTTGCCGTTTTGCCTGTCCCCAACGGGTTCCCTAATATTTGCACTCGGCTTCTGCTTTGGCTTTCTTTCTTTTGATGTTTTCCCGGATGATCTCTCTATCGGCATATATGGTTCTATTGACGCAAGTCAGGACCACGGTTCGTAAATGGATCGAATGTTCCATTAGCCAGGCCACCTTCTCAATAGTATCCACATCATCTTCCAGGTCCACTTCTTGTTTTTGTATTTTCATTTCGCCGTCGATGAACATATCCGGGGCTCCCATGAATAGGTAATTGAGGTTGATGTTAAATTGAGTAGCCAGCCTGACAAAGAATTCGGGGCCGGGATTGCCTTTGCCGTTTTCAATGTCGCAGAGGTAACTGGCGGCGATATTCATGGCGGCGGCCATGTCTTTTTGTTGTATCTTCAATTTCTTGCGCACTTCTTTTATCCTTTGCCCTATTTCCGAAGCGCTTTGATCGTGTTTTCTCATTGACTTACAACTTGCTCCTTATTAGCCCATTTATTCATCCGTAGTCCTGGGAC
>JAUPLE010000087.1 GCA_030837085.1 Acidobacteriota bacterium
CGCGGCGCTATCTCGAAGCGCTAAAACTGAAAAAATTTACCCTGGATAAGGAAAAAGCCCAGGAAAGATACAACGACGTCCAGGGAAAAATCGGGCAATTTTCAAAAAGGCAGGAGGAATTGCAGGAAGTTGAGAAGCAATTAACCGCCTTTCCCGGCATGAGCAGTGAAGAGGTGGCGCATATAAAGAAAATCGCCGGCGAAGCCGCGAAACTGGAAGCCCAACTGGAAGCCGCCCGTTCCGCTTTAATAATGAACTTCAAAATAACGCCGCTCGCGCCTGGGAAAATCGATTTCCATTTGCAAGTAGACGGGAAAGAGCCCGAGACTTATCACACCAATGAAGCCGTGGAGGTCCGGGGGTTTCAACAGTTAAAATATCACGATCCCGGACGCCTGGACATTGATGTCTCCGGGAGTCCGGCGGAAATGGACATCGACGCCCTGCAAAAAGAACATAAAAAAAAACAGGCCGAATTAAACAACCGGCTGAGCCTCATTAACGTCGTTGATATCGATAAATTGGACGCCCGGTTCAAAGAATATACCGTTTTAAACGACCGTAAAAAGGAAATCCGGGCCCAATTGAACGCCATGACGCCGCTGGAAGAGCTGATGACCCTGAAAGCCCAAAGCGAGGCCGAATTGGCGTCCTTTAAAACCAAAGAAAAAGAGTACGGCCAACAGGCGGAAATAACAAAACAGGTGGAATCCCTTTCCATAACCAAAATCACCCAGGACCACCTGGATGAGAAAGAAAAAGAAATAGTCGCCCTTGATAAAGGTATCGAAGAAAAACGCAGAGATAAGGCGCTGCTGGAGGGAATGGAACCCGGCCCCGGGCAGCAGGATAAAATGAGCGAAGCAAGCGCCGGCGTATCTCCTGGATCTTTCGTTTCACTTACCCCGCAGCAAACCAGGGATCAGATTAAGGAAATGAGAACACGTCTCGAAGAACTGGACAAGCAGCGCACTGAAATATTGGGGCAGCGGAACCCCGGGGATTTCAGGCAGGGGTATCTATTAAGAAAAGATGAAATAGACGGATTGTATGAAGGGATTTCCCGGCTGGAGCCGTTGGCGTACAATACACTAAAAGAGGTAAGCCCGCGGGTTCAGCCTGGCGAGGATGAAATCGCCCACATCGCCGGGGAAATAGCGGAAAGAAGTTCAAGAAAAGCGCGGTTAAGTGGGGAGATAGAAGGATTCGACGCAGTCGTGGAAGAAAAGAACCGGGTGGAATACGATCATGGCAAAACCCTGGAAAACATCAAGACCCATTTGATCGATATTTATGCCTTGAAACTCTTGCTAAAGACCATCGAGGAGGAAAAAGAGAAAGCGCAGCGGGAGATATTTAAGCCCCTTGAGGAGCGGTTGGCTGAAAGTTTGGAGCAATTGATCCCCAGCCGGTATCGTCCCGTGATCGATAATGATTTTAACTTATCAATTTCAGCGTCCACCGTTACAGGCGAATATTTAGAAGGAGTGAATGAGTGGTTATCCTTTGGGACGTTGGAGCAGATATCGTTTTTGCTGCGGTTGGCGATTGCGCGGCAGTTATCCCAAAAGGAGCCGCAGGTGATGATCCTGGATGATTCGTTTGTCAACACCGACGCCGGCCGGTTCCCGTTGATATTGGACATGCTCATGAAAAGAGAGCCGCAGATACAGTTCCTGGTATTTACCTGTCGTCCCGGTGACTATCTCGCTTATCTCTCCCGCGCCGATGAAAAATATCTACGCCTTATCAACCTGGAAGAGATCATGTGAGAGTGGGACGATTGTTTCACATATAATATATGGTATGGATTTATTGAAGAAAAACGTTTACAATATAAGATATTATATATTTAAGGAGTAAACTATGGACAAGTTATGGATTTCGATTCTTTTATTATTAGGTTTTACTTTTTCATTGTTTGCCGCCGATCGAATCACCGGCAAGATGTTTGCCACCCGGTCGGAAGTCATCGGGACCCACGGCATGGTGGCTGCCAGTCAACCCCTGGCTGTCCAGGTGGGCATCGATATTCTTAAAAAAGGCGGCAGCGCCGTGGACGCGGCCATTGCCGTTAATGCGGCGCTGGGTTTGATGGAACCCACAAGCTGCGGCATTGGCGGGGACCTCTTTGCCATTGTTTGGGACAACAAAACCCAGAAACTCTACGGCCTTAACGCCAGCGGCACCGCCCCCCTGGCGCTTAACCTGGAATATTTCAAAAAGCAAGGCTTGAAACAAATCCCTTACCACGGCCCTTTGCCCTGGACCGTGCCCGGATGTGTGGACGGCTGGTTCGAACTCCATAAAAAATTCGGCAAACTGGACATGAAAACCGTTCTCCAACCGGCCGCCGATTACGCCGAAAACGGATTCCCCCTCTCGGAATTGATCGCCCATTACTGGCAGCGCTCGGTAATGCTTTTCAAAGAATATGAAAATTTTCAAAAACTCTACGCCCCGGGCGGTAAATTACTGCAAAAAGGCGATATCTTCAAAAACCCGGAACTGGCAAAAACCCTTCGGCTCATCGCCGCCAAAGGCCGGGACGCTTTTTACAAAGGAGAAATTGCCAGGGCCATGGTCGCTTATTCACAGAAAGTGGGCGGCTTCTTTCAAATGAAAGATTTCGAAGATTTTCACGCCGAATGGGTAGAACCGCTAGGGGTTAATTACAAAGGGTACGACGTGTGGGAACTGCCGCCCAACGGACAGGGCATCGCGGTACTCCAAATGCTCAATATGTTAAGGGCTTTCGACCTCAAGGCCATGGGTCATAATTCCGCGGAATATTTACATACCCTGGTGGAGATTAAGAAAATCGTCTATGAAGACCGGGCGCGGTTTTACGCCGACCCCAGGTTTGTTAAGGTTTCCATTAAACGTCTTTTGTCTGTTGAATACGCCGGCGAACGATTGAAATACTTTAATCCCGCCCGCGCCAACCGTAACATCCCGGCTGGCGACGGCATCCTGGAAAAAGGCGATACCATCTATTTAACAGTCGTGGATAAAGATTTCAATGCCGTATCCTTGATCCAGAGCAATTATTCCGGTTTCGGTTCCGGCATGGTGCCCGATGGTCTTGGATTTTGTTTCCAGGACCGGGGCCAGTTGTTCAGTCTCGAAGAAGGACATCCCAATGTCATCGAGCCCGGCAAGCGGCCCTTTCATACCATTATTCCCGCCATGGTGACAAAGAACGGCAAGCCTGTTTTTACTTACGGCGTAATGGGCGGCGACATGCAGCCCCAGGGGCATGTCCAGGTACTGCTGAACATCGTCGAATTCGGCATGAATATCCAGGAAGCCGGCGACGCGGCCCGGTTTTATCATACCGGTTCATCCGAGCCTGATTACGGGACCATGACCGACGGCGGCGAGCTTCATCTCGAAAGCGGGGTCGTCCCAGAAGTGGTGCGAACCCTGATGGGAAAAGGACATAAAATCGTAGGCGAGCGCGGCGGGTTCGGCGGTTACCAGGGTATCTGGATCGATAATGAAAGAGGAGTCTTGATCGGTGCGTCCGAGTCCCGCAAAGACGGCTGCGCGATCGGATATTGAAATGAACCAGGGGGCGCTTTTGAAAAAGCGTCCCCTGGACCCCCGCAAAACTTTTGATTATTAAAAGTTTTTGGGGGTGTCGGGACCTTTTTTCAAAAAGGTACTGACCTGCCAGTGGCAATGAAATTTATAGAAAAAATGAAAAAATCTTGACAAATGCTGCCAAATTCTTTACTATATAAACTTGAGTTTCTTTTTCAAAGGTAAATCGGAGCGTTATGAGTTTAAAAGGATCGTTAGAATCGATTAATTTAGCCGATATCATGCAATTGGTATCGAATTCCCGGCAAAGTGGGCGATTTGAGCTTACCAAAGAAGACGGAAAAAAAGGCTTCATCATCATCAAAAAAGGCGAAATCACCCACGCGGAAGTGGATAACTTCATCGGTGAAGATGCCGTCTTTACCCTTATCTCCTGGGGCCAAGGCGAATTTGCTTTCGTGCCGGGAGAGTTCGAGGCGGAAGTAACCATCTCACGCTCCGTAACCTCGCTATTGATGGAAGCAGCCCGCCGCATCGACGAATGGAAACTCCTGCGCAAAAAGATCGGCTCTATCGACGCCATACCCGAATTCAACGAGATCGATCGCAAAGAAAGACGGAAAATCTCCCTTTCCACCCTTGAATGGGTCGTTATTTCCAAGATCGACGGCAAGCAAAGTATCGTGGAAATTTCCAATTCAGCCGGGATCAATATCTATGACACGTCCAGGATCATCTTCGGCATGATCACTTCCGGCCTTTTGAAACTCAAACAATAAACTTAAAAAAAACCTTGTCACCTACGAATCATTCTGGTAAAATCTATAGATGGAAAACAAAAATAAAAGCACCGGTACTCATGTATTGATTTTAGATTTCGGGTCGCAGTATACCAGGTTGATCGCCCGGAAAGTGCGAGAATTGCATGTTTATTCGGAAATCGTTCCCTATACCATTAGTATTGATAAAATAAAAGCCCTTGCTCCCGGGGCTGTTATCCTATCCGGAGGTCCTTCCAGCGTCTACGAAGAGAATGCGCCCAGGACCCACCGGGATATTTTAAATACCGGGATACCGCTGCTGGGCATCTGCTACGGACTTCAATTGATCGCCTACCTATCGCAAATGAAAGTCGCGCCCGCCGGAGGCAGGGAATACGGCCTGGCTAACCTGGAAATCCTAAAAGAAAGCAAACTCCTGGCCGGCGTAGCCGACCGTTCCAACGTCTGGATGAGCCACGGCGATAAAATAACCGGGTTCCCGGAAGATTACCTGGTAACCGCCAGTACCACCAACTGCGATATCGCTGCCCTCGAATCCGAAAAACGTAAAATATTCGGCGTTCAATTTCACCCGGAAGTCGTGCATACCCCGGAAGGAAAGAAAATCCTGGGGAACTTCCTGTTTAACATTGCCGGCCTCAAACCCGATTGGAATATGGGCAATTTCGTCCGTTCGGCAGTGGACCGCATCCGGGAAACCGTGGGCAACGAAAAAATCATCCTGGGACTGAGCGGCGGCGTCGATTCAACGGTGCTGGCCTTACTCTTGAAAAAAGCAGTGGGAAACCAAACAATACCCGTGTTCATCGACAACGGGCTGCTGAGAAAAAATGAGTACAATGAATTGATGGCGCGGTTCAAGAAAAAATTAGAACTCAATGTTACGGGCATTGATGCATCCGAACAATTCCTGGCCCGGCTGGCCAATGTCCGTTCCCCGGAACGAAAACGGAAGATCATCGGTAAAACCTTTATCGATGTCTTCAGCACGGTCCAGGAAAAGACCGGCAAAGTTAAATATTTCGCCCAGGGGACCCTATACCCGGATGTTATCGAATCCGTTTCCGTGCATGGACCTTCCGTTACCATCAAAAGCCACCACAACGTGGGCGGCCTGCCCAAAAAGATGCACTGGCAGCTCATTGAACCCTTTCGCGAGTTGTTCAAGGACGAAGTCCGGGAGATCGGTAGGGAATTAGGATTGGAAGAAGAATATATCATGCGTCATCCCTTTCCCGGCCCCGGTTTAGCGGTGCGGGTATTGGGCGCTGTGAGCAAAGAACGCTTGCTGGTACTGAGGGAAGCCGACGCCATATTGATCGAAGAATTACACCGTTTTAATATATATGATGCCGTTTGGCAGGCATTTGTAGTGCTCCTCCCGGTTAAGAGTGTCGGCGTAATGGGGGATTTAAGAACCTATGAAAATGTCGCCGCTGTCCGGCTGGTGG
>JAUPLE010000829.1 GCA_030837085.1 Acidobacteriota bacterium
CTTCCGATCTCTATTTTTGGAGTGCGCACGCCCGGCGGAAAGAGCCAGCCGGCCTTTTTCCCCCAGGGAATACTCGGCCAGGGCATTGAATCTGAGAACTTCGGCGTTTTTTTCGTTTGGGTCCTGCCAGCCCTGGGTTTGGTCGTATTCGGCGGAAATTTTGTATTTCAGTCTTCCATTGGCCAATTCGCCGGCATGGAGTATGGAGCCGATTACCGTATCCCGTTCGCCGCCGGTGAAATGCACGGTGGTTCCGCGTAGTTGCTTCGGGGTTTTGGTAATGATGTTGATAACGCCGGAGTAGGCGTTGGCGCCGTATATGGAAGAGGCCGGACTTTTGACCGCTTCGATGCGGTCGATTTCTTGCAGGCCCACGGGGAATAAATCCCACAAGACCATGCCGTATAAATCCGTATATATGGTGCGCCCGTCCACCAGCACCAGTAATTTGTTATTGACCGGGGTTATGAACCCCCATACCCCTACTTGTTGGTCCCTGGCGCTGATGGTCATCACGTCGATCCCGGCCACCATGCGTAAAACATCCGGGATATTGGCGGCCCCCGAATACTTGATATCTTCGGCGGTAATCACGGATATGGTGGTGGGCGCCTCGGTAATGGGCTGCGCCTTCCGCGATGCAGTAATCACCACCGGGATTTCCTCGAAAAGCAACTTCTCCTTTTCCTGGGCCCATAATTCTTTTTGGTCTGCAATGCCCAGGAAAGCCAGGACGATTCCAATCGAAAAGATCAATGTCTTCCCTCGTTTTATACCCATTTGAAATACTCCTTAATTAGAAATACCGTATTAATTTATCATAATGGAAATGAAAAAGCAAACTTTTTTTTAAGAAACCGGTCCCCTCACAATCCTTTGATCTAGCTGCCGGCATGGATAGAAGGCAGAGTCCCCGGCCTGTAAACGGGTGAACTTTAGCCGAAACGGCCGCTGATATAATTTTCCGTTAGCTTCTCCCGGGGCGCGGTAAATATCTGGGAAGTCACCCCGAATTCAATCAATCTCCCTAAATAAAGATAACCGGTGTAATCGGAAGCCCGCGCCGCTTGCTGCATATTGTGGGTCACGATGACAATACTGTACTCCTTCTTCAACTCTTGCATCAATTCCTCGATCCTCATGGTGGCAATGGGGTCCAACGCCGAACAGGGTTCGTCCATTAAGATAATTTCGGGATTCAAGGTAAGCGCGCGGGCGATGCACAGGCGCTGCTGCTGCTCCAGGGATAACGAAAGGGCCGACTTGTGCAGCTTATCTTTGAGATCATCCCACAGCAGCACTTGCTCCAGGAAGTGCTCTACTATCACCTCGAAATTTTTTTTTTGGGTCAGCCGGTGTATTTCCAAACCGAAGGTGATATTATCGAAAATAGAAAGCGGGAACGGATTGGGTCGTTGGAACACCATGCCGACTTTTTTCCGCAAAGCTACCATGTCTACGGCCGGATCAAGGATATTCTGTCCATCGATATCCACTTCCCCCTCCATCCGCACACCCTCGATCACGTCATTCATACGATTAAAAACTCTCAATAATGTCGATTTCCCGCAGCCGGAAGGGCCGATGATGGCGGTGATATTCTGTTCGGGTATTTCCATGGTGATATCGATCAACGCATGGAAATTTTCATAAAACAAATTAAGGTTCCTGGTTTTTATAATCGATTTTTCGTTGGTCATATTTCTTTCGTCATCCATGAGTCGCTCATCCGAATTTCCCGGTAATATAATCTTCAGTGCGTTTTTCCCCAGGCTTGGTGAATATTTTATTCGTTTCATCCAGTTCGATTAATTCACCCATCAGGAAAAACGCGGTGCGGTCGCCCACGCGCGCCGCCTGGGCCACATTATTGGTCACCAGGATGATGGTGTATTTTTGCTTTAATAAACGCAAGGCGTCTTCCACTTTGGCGGTGGAAATAGGGTCCAGCCCGGACGTAGGTTCATCGAAAAGGAGTACTTCGGGATTAACGGCCAGGTTGCGGGCAATACACAAACGCTGCTGTTGCCCCCCGGATAAATTAAAGGCCGGGGTATTGAGCCGGTCCTTGACTTCCTCCCAGAGGTAAGCTTCAATCAAGCTTTTTTCAACGATCTCCATGAGTTTGCCCCGGTTCTTGAGGCCGTGCATCCGCGGCCCGTAAGCAATATTGTCGAAAATGGAAAGCGGCAGCGGCGCCGGCAGCGCAAAAACGATGCCAACCCTCTTGCGCAGCAGCGCCACATCGTAATTGAGGTAGATATCCATGTTGTCCAGCCGCACGGTCCCGGTTAGACGAAAGGTGGTGTTAAGATCATTGAGCCTGTTTAACGAATATAAAAACGATGTTTTCCCGGAATTGGCCGGGCCGATAATGGTAAATATTTCATTGGCGTAGACCTGGAGAGTCAGGTCTTTGATGGCCTGCACCCCGGCAAACCGGACATTCAGACTTTGTATATCGAATTTAATGTCAGATGTTACCATTTTTTCCTCTTACGAAACCTGGAGCGGACAATGATGGCGAAAAGATTCAGCATGAGCACGAGAAATACCAATACCAGCGCGGTCCCATAGCGTACATTCTCCGCGATCCCCGGCACCTGGGTGGAAATAACATACAGGTGATAAGGCAGGGCCATGGTTTGATCGAAAACCGAAGTGGGTAATTTGGGCAAATAGAAAGCGGCCACGGTGAACAGGATGGGCGCGGTTTCCCCGGCGGCCCGGCCAATCCCCAGGATGGCGCCGGTAAGTATCCCGGGCAGGGCGTGGGGCAAAACCGAATGACGAATGGTTTGCCATTTACTGGCCCCCAGGGACAGGCTGACAACCCGGAACGATTGGGGTACGCTTTCCAGGGCTTCGCGCGATGCCGTGATAATGACCGGGAGGATCATGATGCCCAGGGTCAAGGAACCGGCTAAAATGGACGCGCCGAACTGGAAAAAGGTAACGAAAATGCCCAGCCCGAAAAGGCCGTAAACCACGGACGGCACCCCGGCCAGGTTAACGATGGCCAATTTAATCAGCCGGCTAAGGAAGTTGTCCCGGGAATATTCCACCAGGTATATGGCGGTCAAAACGCCCAGGGGCAGGGCAAATAAGACGGCCCCGGCCACCAGGTAGAGGGTGCCCAGTATGGCCGGCAAGATACCGCCGGCGCTCATACCATTCCTGGGCATGGAAAACAGGAATTCCCAACTGATGGCCCCGATTCCTTTGTACAGGATAATGGCCAGGATCATTACCACGGGCAGGACCACCATCACGGTGCAGAAGAACAATATCCTGGAAGCGATTTTTTCCTGTATTTTAGCGTTCATTATTTCAATCCTTTTTTCCGGTTTCGGTGCAGGTAAATATCGGCGACGCCGTTAATGAGAAAAGTGATAATAAATAGGACGATGCCGATAGCAAACAGGGCCGCGTAATGGGAGCCGCCCTGGACAGATTCGCCCATTTCGGCTGCGATGGTGGCGGTCAGGGTGCGTACGGGCTGTAAAATACTGTGGGGAATAAGGGCGGCGTTGCCGGTTACCATCATGACCGCCATTGTTTCGCCGATGACGCGGCCGATGCCCAGCATCAGGGCGGCGATCATCCCGGGCCGGGCAGCGTGGGCCACGATCCGCCAGGTAGTTTGCCAGCGGGTGGCGCCCATGGCCATGGCCGCATCGCGGTACTGCCTCGGGACAGCGGTAATGGCATCCTCGGCAATGGACACAATCGTGGGCATGGCCATGAAAGCCAGCGTAATGGCGCCTGAAAGCGCGGTAAGCCCGGTAGGCAGATGGAATAAGTTTTTAATCAACGGGCTCAAGGTTATCATGCCTATAAAGCCTATCACCACCGAAGGAATAGCCGCAAGCAGTTCAATGCCGGCCTTTAAAATTTCCCTGGTTTTTTGGGGGGCGATTTCGGCAATATACAGTGCGCTGCCAATGCCCACGGGTATCGATAGAACCGCCGCCCCCACCGTTACCAATATAGAACCCATTATGAGCGGCAAAATGCCGTATTGCGGGGGATTGGAAATGGGATACCAGTTCCGGCCCATGATAAAGTCCTTGATGGAAACAGATGAGAACAGGGATAACCCTTCTTTCAACAGGAATATGAAAATCAGCAAAACGATGACAATAGACGTGATCCCACTGAGCAAGATGATTTTTTCGATGACCGCTTCTTTTAACTTATGCGCCCGGTAGTTCATTTTTAAATACGCTTCTCCACTTGACTTATAAACTCTTTACCGGCACGAAATCAAGTTTCTTGACAATCGCCTGACCTTCCGGGGAGAGCACGAAATCGATGAACTCTTTTACCAAACCGGTGGGAGTTCCCCGGGTATACATCAGCAGCGGACGGGAGATAGGGTATGAATTGTTTATTACGTTATCCAGCGTCGGCGCCACGTATGC
>JAUPLE010000088.1 GCA_030837085.1 Acidobacteriota bacterium
CAATCAAGTGAAATCTCAGAAATCCGGAGGCATATGAGTATTGCGAATAGAGTGGTATTTTTAGGTTTTGCTTTTCACCCCATGAATATGCAAATAATTACCCCAGAACATGTTGATGATGCAAAACTGGTAAAAATCTTCGCCACAACCTATGGAATTTCTGATAGCGACGAAGGAGTCATCAAAGGACAAATCAAGGAATCATTACCTAATACTAGTAGTGTGAACATGAAGAAGATATCCTGTTTTGAATTTTTTGGAGAATACTGGAGAAGTCTGTCTTTCTGTTAGTATGAAAATAGAGGTTACAAGCTGGCGCCAGCCAGGAACAGGCTAATTCACAATTTTGCTGTTGAGATTGAAAGCACAGGATATTATGGCAGCGTCTTCAACGTTTAGTGGGCTTTTTTGCCCCGCGGCGCGGGGAGCTTATAAGAGCCGTGTGGAGCGAACGGTACTACCAGGTGATACTGAGCCCAAACTCTTTATAATCAGACAATCGCTCATCTTTTGATATCAGTGTTAAATCATTATTAATCGCTTGCCAGATAATCAATCTATCAAATGGGTCTTTGTGACCAATCCTGGGTAAATTATAAAAATAACTTCCAACTCTCAAAAATAGCCCATAAAAGCACATGGGTGTCCAGTAAATAATTCATACAGATAGCAACTCTTCGTCAGTCATTTCGAAATCATCTCTTATTCGAAAAGATGCCTTGCCGTCCAACAGCCCCAGTCGTCTCTGGGGGAACAAGTTTAATTCCGCTGCGTTCTTGCTCTTTGTATCCTGCTTCTTTATTTTGTCCATCAGGAATTCCATGAAATCCAGTACTTCTACTTTTACCTGGCTGGGCAATGAATTAATTCTGTCACAAAGGGCTGTGTTTTCCATGACCTATTATTTAGCACAAAACTCTTAAATTTTCAACGGGTACAAGGAAAAATAATTAGATTAGGGGAGAAACCGTTTTCTACTCAAACCCAGGAGGCTTTTTTGACCGGTACGAAATTCTAGACTCTTTGTATGATTTATTTGACACCGGCCTGGATATCTTTCCTTATACGGAGGAAGAATTTTCAAGGATTTCGCATCGGCCATTTATTAAGAGTATAATCAAAGAGGGGGTCGTCGTATATGAGTCATAAAAAAACAATGAAGAAGCGGTACGGTGGCTTACCACTATAAAATGTTGCCACCAAGACACCAAGGCACCAAGGCTTTTTTGCCCCGCGGCGCGGGGAGCTTATGAGTCGTGTGGAGCGAACAATCAGGGCTGAACTGTTTCGATTTTATAATCTTTGATATTACGCTCCCCGATGTCGATCCCTATACCGATGAGCATTACTGTCTTTGACGAAGATAAATATCGTTCATAATATTTTTTCTCTTTTACCTGGCTTAACGCCTCTTCCGCGGTTCCTATTTTGAATTCCATAACATATATGACCTTCTCCAAATGAATCACCGCATCGATCCTTCCCAGGTTGGTCTCTACTTCGGTATCGATACTTATCCCGGTAAGCTTCAAAATGAGATATATAACCGTCTGGTAATAGCCTTCCCTGTCCCTCACAAACATGTCATATGAAATTTGCGCGAATATCGAGCGCATGAGTTCAAAGAATTTTTCCAGGTGCCCTGTTTTCAGGTGGGTCTTCAGATCATCTACCATAACGCTGATCTTACCTTCATATTTCGGCGACATATCACCAAGAAGATACACTAACAATGACTCTTTAACTTCTGCATTGGGAAAAGAGAGGATATAAAAACGCTTGCCCCTGGAGATGGGCATGATTTCTTTTATTGTCAAATAGCCGGTTTGAAACAATATGGAAACCACTTGCATTTTTTCGATATCAAACGCTGAAAACACTTCTTCACCGGCTTTATAATTTTCCAATTCCGCCAGGGCGATGTTCTCCTTAGCGGCTAATTTTACCAGGAAAGAAGGCGACCCACTCTCAAACCAATAATTTGCAAACCTCTTTTTCAGGAATAAATTCAATATTGAAAAAGGATTATATACAAAATTTTTCCCATCCCAGGAATACCCGTTGTACCAGTATTTTATGTCGTTAATTAATTCATCTTTTGTCCCGCCTTCCTTTTTTATCAACTCATGGATTTCCTCATCAAAATATTCCAGCAGTTCCCGGTGGGTATATCCCAGCATGGCGGCGTATGTTTCATCCATGGTAATGTCGTTAAGGTTATTCAGGTCTGAAAAAATCGAGACTTTTGAAAATTTAGATACCCCGGTTATAAATACGAATTTCAAATGCTCATCAAGGCCCTTCAGGGTGGAATAAAAACTCTTTAATATATCCCTATTTTGAAGGGCTATTTCCCGGTTTTCTACAAAATCGATGATGGGTTTATCATATTCATCGATCAATATTACGACTTTACCATTGGCGGAGAGTTTCCTGATAAGTTCCCCAAACCTGGTTTTGTAACTTACCGTGGTTAATTGAATGCCATTCCCGGCGGCGATTCTATCAAGCGTTTGCACCAACGATTCTTTCATCAGTTCGACGGTTTCATACTCAACTTCGGAGAAATCGATATGAATCACGGGATGCTTTATCCATTCGATTTTGTCTTCTATCCATAGTCCTTTGAAAAGCTTTTTGTTTCCCAGGAATATTTCTTTTAAGGTAGAAACCAATAAAGACTTCCCGAAACGGCGGGGCCGGGAAAGGAAATAATATTGCCCCCCGTGGGCCAGTAGATTGTAAATATCCTTTGTCTTATCTACGTATAGGCGATTCTCTTCGATTATCTTCCTGAATGACTGAATTCCTAACGGCAAATTTTTCATGGCTTAATTATATCATTGCACATAAAAAAAACAAGGGGGCGGCGTCTTCCGAACTTCCTGCATCCATTTGTAATTAGAAAAGTGTCCAAAAGAGCTTGACTTATTTTGCAAAGCTGTGCAAAATATAATCTTCTACTGAAGGCGACTTTTTTTCATAAAAAATGTCTGCAAAATCTAAGGAGAACGAAAATGCCATATGAATCTCAAATGAGCGATCTTGCGGAAGGGGCAATAAACCAGCATGGAGAATTGGTAGAAGTACTCTTCCTAAAAAACAATAACAAAGACAGCGTACTGGTCTTTTCAAACGTCGCCGTAGTACCGGTTGATTATCACTATCATGGATATGACATCCGACAAGAAGCATATGCTTTCCGGGTTGCCGCCCAACTGGGCGGGACTGATCCTTTTTCTCTTTTGACCTTTGGCTATTCCGGGACCGGTCCCCAATGCTACGCAACTTTCCTGGAAACGGCCGGATTCTTGGACACAAACGTTATGGATATCAAAGCACCCCTTAAATTGAAAGCGGATGGAACCAGGATCAACGGAACAAATCGCCAGGCAAAATGGACACAGGAAATTACCGGGAATTCGATCGACGACGCCCGACAAAAAATCGAAGAACCGAAGTTTCCCGATGCCTGCATCCTCTTCGAGGAAGTCGTTTCCGATGGCGCCGACGCAACAAAAACAGTGACGGTCGATACGTCCTCCCAGGAAGAAGCGGAAAGAACAGCTAAAAAGCAGGTCCCACCTTCTTCCGAGATATTGGAAATCCGGACGGTTGACAAACAAACCTTTCATGTTGAGAAAATCGAAGCACTCAATGAGACCGAAGCATCTACAAAAGCCAAAGAACGCATCAAGTCCGCTGAGTCTGCCTACAAATCCCTGGCCGGGGTTACCTGCGTCCGGGAAGCCCATAAGGGATTTCTCGGCATCGGTAAAAAGCCGGGCATATGGGAAGCCCGGTATAATTTATCCCAAAAAGAGGTTACGATTCGATTTCGTCCCCCCGCGACAATTCGAATTCATTACGGTTCAAAAAAGCTTAAATGTAATCAATGCGGCAATGCAATGACCACGACAACCGACGGGATTTCTTATGTGGGGGCAGGTCCTTCGGTTGAATCGGCCGTATTGAAACTGCGCTGCGAGAAATGCGACATCACGCGCATCGAAAAAAAATGGGAAATCGAAGGCGAGTGGATTGCCTGGGACGACGGCGGTTATACAATACTTTGATATTCCTGTTTCAAACCTGGAAAGCGAACCCAGGGGGCTTTTTTATAAAACGCGGTACTTGCCCCCTGGAACCCCTGAAAAATTTTTGTTTATTTTTTAATTCTCTATTTTCCAATCATTGTTCGTGACACGGGTCAAACTCAAAGACTCCACACGCGAAAGACCATCCATTAACCAAACACTATCCCGGCCATCTACCTTATGTCGCCAAAAAATGTCGGGTTTCCCATTGCCGTTATAATCCCCTACTCCACCGATTTCCCAATCTACATTGACGGTGGAAAGTGGCTCTGTCCTGACTAACGCGGTTCCATTCATGATCCATATTCTATCGCTGCCGTCCGTGGTATTGCGCCACAGGATATCGGCTATCCCGTCACCATTAAAATCCCCGGCCCCGACAATGTCCCAGTCCAGGTTTGTCTCAGTGGCAAGTGAAACCTCGCTTGTCCGCGTGGTTCCGTTCATGAGCCACACTTTATTGCCGCCAGTAGTCCGATTGCGCCATAGGATATCAACTTTCCCGTCATTATTGAAATCGCCGGTCCCGCAAATGTCCCAGGATAGGGTTGTTTCCGCCGGAAGCGGCGCGGTCCCTGCGAACGTGGTCCCGCTCATATACCATACAAAATTGTCTCCAGTTACTTTATCGCGCCACAGGAGGTCCTCTTTCCCGTCATTATTGAAATCGCCGGTCCCGGTTAGTTTGTTATCGAGATTGGTTTCATCCTGGATGGTCACGGCTTGCGGAGCCAAACGGGCATCATTGACAGGGTCAC
>JAUPLE010000830.1 GCA_030837085.1 Acidobacteriota bacterium
GCTGAAAATGGAGCTACATTATTTATGATGCTCTATGCCGTGGTCGATGTGTTTCTATATTATTATTCCGGGCAAAATGATATCGTAATGGGAATTGCCGCCGCTGGCAGGGAGCACCCGGACCTTGAAGATCAAATAGGGTTCTTTATCAATACCCTGGCAGTGCGGGTTAAATTTAGAGAAGAAGCAGCGTTTTTAGAATTGGTGGGCGTAGTAAAAAAAGCAATATTGGACGCCTATGCGCACCAGATGTATCCCCTGGATCGTTTAATCGATGAACTGAAAATAAAAAAAAATCCCGCCCGTCAGCCTCTATTTGATGTTATGATAGGCATAACCAATTTCCAGGGGGCAAAGCCTTCCACCAGTCTACCTCCCGAACCGGTTAAAACCGATGAAGATGAAACATCCTTAACTATTTATGACTTTTTAACGCTTTACGACCTATCATTCGATTTTCGCGAAACCGCAAGAACGATAAATGTCGCCATTGAATACAATACAGACTTGTTCGAACGTAAAACGATAACCCGGATGATTAAACGGTTTAAAAAACTACTGGAACGTATCGTAAAAAACCCGGCAATATCGATTTCTAGCCTGCAAATAGATGAAGAAATAAAAATTCCCGGGTTTGCTTCTTTTGGCGGCAGGTAAAGAATGCTAAAAACAAAAAGGAGAATTGAAAATGGAATTTAAGGCATCATATCATCAAGAAAGATTGTGGTTTATCGATATATCGGAAACAGGAAATTTATATGACCCCGGTCCTATATATTACAATATCCCATTAATATTCCAGGTAAGGGGGCAAATAGATGCAGAACTTTTGGAGAAAAGTATAAAAGCAGTAATCGACCGTCATGAAGCCCTAAGAACTCGGATAATCACGAAGGATAGTCAACCTGTTCAGGCCATTGCCCCGGAAGCGCCTTTTAAATTGCACAAACTTGTCTTAACCGATTATAGCGGAGAAGATAAACATACACACGCCGCGGCGTTGGCCATCAATTTCGCACAGCAGCCTTTCAAGCTGGGCGACGAATTCTTATGCCGGGGTCAATTAATTCAAGTCGCGATGGACGAGTCCATATTGGTTATAAGTATTCATCATATTATCGCTGATCGTTATTCGTTAAAAATTATCGCCCGTGAAATATTTACATACTATGACGCATTTCTAAAAGGGAAAGCACCGGATTTACCGGTATTGTCAGCCCATTACGCCGATTTCTCCCAATGGCAGTATGGATTCTCCGATGAAATTTCAGAACCGATACTTCTTTATTGGAAAAGAAAAATGAAAGGAAAGCTTCTCCCCCTGCAATTACCCCTTGATAAGCCTCGGTCCCCAATCCATATCTTTCATGATGGATATCGTCAATTTATACTAAACGGAGACCTCTATGCCAAAGTTGAGAAATTCTGCAACCAATTCCAAACCCATAAATTCCCGGTATTGTTGGCGATATTTAAACTTCTTTTATATAGACACACCGGCCAGGAAGAGATATTAGTGGGAATGTGCGAAGAGAACAGGGATCAACCGGGCCTGGATCATATGGTTGGTCCTATTGCCAATTTATTGCCACTGCGGAGTTTCTTGGATGAGAAAAGCGACTTTTTAACATTTCTTGAAGACATTAAAAAAACAGTCAAAGACGCTCAAAAACATAAAGATATTCCTTTTGATAAACTCGTGCTGGAGCTGAACCCCCCCAAAGATACCAGCCGGAATGTATTTTTCGATGTGCTTTTTCAATACGAGGAGAACGAGAATCCGGCCAGGGTAATTCCATCGGATAACCTGGATATCGATATCCTCGAAACTAATCTAGGCTTAGGAAAATATGATTTAAATCTACTCCTGGAGAATGACAAAAGTTCCAATTCGATTCCTGGGATTCTCGTTTTCAATAGGGATTATTATAACGAATCTACCATTGACAGGTTCATTACCCATTATCTTAACCTGCTGGATAACATCCTGGAAAAGCCGGATCTAAAAATATCGGATTTTTATTTTTTACCAGCAATGGAAAAGAAGACATTGCTGTATGAGTTTAACGACACAAAAGTGGAAATTCCCTCACATAAAACCATCCACCGGTTATTCGAAGAGCAGGCGGAAAAATCGCCGGATCGTATTGCCCTGATTGGCGGAGGAGATTCCCACCATGTTCGGTCTACCTATCTCACTTATTACGAATTAAATGAGTGTTCCAACCGTTTGGCCTGCCTGTTAATGCAAAAAGGAGTAGGCCAGGATACGATTGTCGGTATAATTATGGATTCTTCGCCGGATATGATTATCGGGTTGTTGGGCATATTGAAAGCTGGGGGAGCATTTTTACCTATCGATCCGGGGTCTCCGGCCGGCCGCGTTAAAACAATGTTGGATGACTGTCGGGCGACAATCCTGGTAACGAAATCCGCTGTTATCGAATTAACTAACTTTTCCTATTTCCAGGGCAGTCCGGACAGCCATGTCGAATTCAATAGGACGGCCCCACGGCCGCCTATAACCGATTTGAACTCTATCCAGGTTCCCGACCGATCATTGGTGGATTATGAAAGATATTCCCGGGATATTGCCGAAGCCATGGTAAAACATAGTATTTCAATGCAAGCCACCCGTGGGTGTCCGTATAATTGCGCTTACTGCTGCAGAATTTGGCCCAGGAAGTTCGTGACCCGTTCCGCAGAAAATATTTTCCAGGAATTAATGATATATTACCGCATGGGCGTGAGGCGGTTCGCTTTCTATGATGATATTTTTAACCTGGACGTAAAAAACAGCTCACGATTTTTTGATATGATTATCGAAAGCGACTTGAAAGTCCAGCTCTTTTTCCCCACTGGTTTTCGCGGCGATATATTAAGCAGGGAATACATTGACCTGGTGGTTCGGGCCGGGGCTGTAAATATCGCCCTATCATTGGAGACCGCTTCTCCCAGGATTCAAAAATTGATCCGGAAGAATTTAAATATCGGTAGATTCCGGGAAAATGTCCAGTATCTCTGCGAAAATTACCCCCATGTTATCCTGGAACTTCAATTGATGCATGGTTTCCCCACAGAAACCGAGGAAGAAGCCATGATGTCCCTGGATTTTGTAAAGAGTATGAAATGGATTCATTTCCCTTACATCCATATCTTAAAGATTCACGCCAATACCGATATGGAAAAGATAGCCCTGGCAAACGGGATTTCTCGGGGCGCCATCGAAAGATCCAGGAGCCTAGCTTACCATGAATTACCCGAGACATTGCCTTTTGACAAAAATTTTACCTTAAAGTACCAGGCTGAATTCCTTAACGATTATTTCCTGTCCAAAGAACGCCTAATGCAGGTATTACCGCATCAAATTAAAATTCTCACCAGGGATGAAATCGTCCAGAAGTACGACAGTTATTTGCCTACGGATATTAATAGCTTTGAAGGCCTATTGGAATTTATCGGGATTACCCGGGAAGAATTGGGAATTACTGAGTTGCTGGAGGATGATCTGGTAATAGTGCCCAACCTGAATGAGAAGATGAAAAACTACTTCCATCCTGGTGAGGTAGAGACTTCAACAGACGCCCTGAGAATTTTACTATTGGATTTAACTCAATTCTTCAGCGAAGAGGGCAGTATGCTGTTCGATGTACTTGAACCGCCGTTGGGATTAATTTACTTGATGACTCATTTGAATCGCCATTTTGGGAGCAAGATTGCCGGTAAAATATCCAAATCGCGGCTTGATTTCGATAGTTTCGCAGCGTTGAAAAGGCTGCTGGATGAATTCAAACCAGACGTAATTGGACTTCGCTCCATGACGTTTTATAAAGAGTTGTTCCACAAAACAGCGGCAGTAATCCGCCAGTGGGGAGTTGATATCCCGGTGATTGCCGGCGGCCCTTACGCCACCAGCGATTTTCAGACGGTTTTAAAGGACCGCAATATTGACCTGGTGGTGCTTGGAGAAGGTGAAGAAACGCTGCGCGAACTGGTGGAGAAAATAATGGGAAACAATAAAAAGATGCCATCTGAAAAGGTCCTGGAAGAAATAAGAGGCATTGCTTTTGTCCCTCAGACTTCGAGTAAAGTGAATCGGTTTGCCCGCGAAATCATTATGCTGGACCAATTTCAAATGAGCCGGCAAAGGTTGGCGGCAGGGAACCTCTTACCAAGCTGCAATCCAGGGGATTTAGCTTATACGATTTTTACCTCCGGCTCTTCGGGAAAGCCCAAAGGAGTTGCCCTTGAGCATAAATCCCTGGTTAATTTGTGCACCTGGCATAACACTTATTATTCAGTAACTTGCTGCGATAAAGCGACAAAATATGCCGGGTTCGGGTTCGATGCATCGGTATGGGAAATATTCCCCTATTTAATCAGCGGTGCATCGCTGCTCATGGTCCCGGATGAGAAAAAATTGGATATTATCCGCTTGAAAAATTATTTCGAGCAACATGCAGTCACGATAGGTTTTTTGCCCACCCAGTTCTGTCAGCAGTTTATTGAAGCATTTGAAAGAATCTCATCACTGCGGGTATTGCTCACCGGGGGGGATAAATTGAATCGTTTTATCAAGCGGCATTACACTCTTTATAATAATTACGGCCCTACGGAGAACACCGTTGTCACTACTTCTTTTTTAATAGAAAACCAGAGTGAAAATATTCCTATCGGCCAACCCATCTACAATAATAGGGTGTTCATCCTGGATAAAAGCAGTTTGTATTTACAACCCATCGGTATTCCCGGGGAGTTGTGTATTGGGGGTGAAAGCCTCGCCAGGGGATATCTAAATAATCCCGAATTAACCACGGAAAAGTTTATTTTTAATAGGTCCGATAAGTCATATAAGACCTATATCCTCTACAAAACCGGCGACCTAGCCCGCTGGTTACCGAATGGCAATATTGAATTTTTAGGCAGGATCGATCAGCAAGTAAAAATCCGGGGCTACCGGGTCGAATTGGGCGAGATTGAAAACCAATTGATCAATTGCAGCACAGTAAAAGATGTAGTGGTTATCGACCGGCAAGATAATAACGGCGATAAATATCTTTGCGCTTATGTCGTGTTAGATTTAAGCGGTTCATTGGCTTCGCCCGTGTCATCTCATCCCTCCAATTCTGATCCAGTCAAAGAATTAAAAGATTATCTATCCAGGAGACTGCCGGATTATATGTCGCCTGCCTATTTTGTGATGATGGATAAGATACCGCTAAACGATAGTGGAAAAGTCGATCGGAAATCTCTTCCTGAACCTGGAATTACGGCCGGTTTAGAATATGCTGTGCCGAAAAATGAAATAGAATGGGGGCTCGTATATATTTTATCGGAAATAATGGGAATCGATCCCGGCACAATCAGCGTCCGGGCAAATATCTTCGATATCGGGGTAAATTCCATTACATTAGTGAAGATTGCCCACCGGATAACAGCGGAATTCAATGCACAGATCGATATCAGCATCCTATTTACGAGTTCAACTGTCGAGCAAATCGCTGTGGATGTACAGAAAAAATTTATTCCCACTGCGATAAAACGGCTTGTATTGCTGAACCGGGGCAACGCCGACCGGAATTTATTCATTCAAAGTGGGGATGGCGGCATTTACATTTTTAAAGTGTTGGCCGGGTTACTGGAAGACCGTTATAATGTCTACGGTATCCTGGCCCGGGGAATCTATGACAATGGGCCACTACCGGAAAACAGGAATGAAATTTTCGAAGAATGCATCCGGGAAATAAAAACAGTTCAACCGGGGGGGCCCTATTTGATTGGTGGGCATTGCTTTGGGGCTATTATTAGTTATGAACTAACCCGGGAATTGGAAGACAGGGGAGAACAAGTGGAAAAACTCATCATTTTCGATGAACCTGCGCTTATGGAGGAGAAAATCCTGGATCATTTCAATCGCTTTCTCTTTGCCAAAAAAATAAGAAAAATAAAACAAACAATGAAAAGAATATTCAAATCAAAACCCGGGGACGGCAAAGGAGAAAATACACTGCAAGAAACTAATGAAAAAGTCAACCTTTTGCCTGAAGACC
>JAUPLE010000831.1 GCA_030837085.1 Acidobacteriota bacterium
ATGACGCTGGCATCCATCGATCAATTACTCCTTTGTCGATCGGTCCCGATAGGGAAGGCCGCGATGTTGCATTCTTCCGTACGGATATCTTTATATGTACAAGCTTTGCAATGATAATAATCATTATGCCCTTTGGCGAAATGGCGGCGAAAGGTTTGAGCTACTTGACCCCGCCATATGTCCAGCGTGGAATTGGCATTCCCATTACCTACAATACCAAAGGAATGCTGGTCTTTATAGTCATACTCACAGGAGATCACGTGGCCCAGTGCATCCAGGGCAATTCGTTTCCAGGGCCGCATACAGACAAAGGGTTTCTTTTTGTGGATATACGTACCGTTTACATATTCATAGCGTCTGTATTTCTCATCTTTCGGCCGGTACATTTGTTCCAGGTTTTCTCCCAGTCCCGGGGGCATGTCCACGGATTTTATCGAAAAGAAATCCACCCCCAATTGGTGTGCCATTTCCTTGACCAGGGGCAACTCATGTTCGTTGTGCTGCATGGCCACAAAGCGTAAATTCAATATCGGTTTCGTGGAAGCTTTTCGTTTTTTAGCGGCCACCACGGCGCGGATATTTTCTTTTACCCGCTCCAGGTCGCCACCTTCCCGGTATTTTTTGTATGTTTCCGGGGTAGCGCCGTCCACTCCGAATACCAGGCTGTTGAGCCCGCTGTCCACTATTTTATCCGCGGTTTCCTCATTGAACATCACGTTGCCGTTGGTGCTGGTATGAACCAGGATTCCTTTTGACGCCGCGTATTGGATAATCTTGAAAATATCGGGATTCAAAAACGGTTCGCCCCAGTTCCACAACACCATTACCAGCAAGTAATCCCCCACATCATCGATGAAGCGTTTGAAAGTTTCGAAGGGGAGTAGGGCCGATGGCCGGGAGCCATTCTGCGATGTAGTAAAACATAGGGAACATTGAAGATTACATATATTGGCGGGTTCCACCTGGGCGGTTGGGGGGTAGCCCCAGGATTTGGCCGGTAAAAAGAATTGGTTCAACCCGGCCACCAGGAAATTCCACCGCTTTTTCCAGGGAATATCCCGGGCCTCAAAAGGTAAAAGCTCGAATCTAAATTTCATACGGCCCCGGAACAATAAATTCGGTATCTGCGGCAGGACCTCTTTAAATTTGAAAATTTTCATTTTTCTCTCTTATATTTTTCATCATTCATCATTTTTCTTTAAGCCAGGCGCTGAGGTCTTTGCCGGTCAACTCTTGAAGGTTTAATATATCTTCACGAAAGAACTGCTGCAAGTAAGCGCGGGTTTCCGGTTTCATTTCCGCTTTAATAAACAATTTGCCCCGCAGCGTGTCCCGCAATTTAACCCAGCGGTCTTCCGTCAGCAGGAAACTACCGGTATTCCGGATAGTACGCTGCACGATATTTTTCATTAAAAAAAGATTATTCAGACTTTTAAACCTGGGAATTCCGGAAGTATTATATTGGGTTTCGGTATCCGCCGGTTGATACGAAGGGTCCACTCCGAGGAATTCAAAGACCTCTTTTATCACTGCCATAGGGGTCTTTTTTAAATCGTCGTGGAGCAGGATTTTGACGCGGCTGAAAGCATTCATAAAGGCTTTTACCTGCTTGTAGTACAAACCTCTTCTCTTGTAATGCCACATACACTGCCAGTTGCGTTGTATGCGGTCCTCTTCCGACGCCAGGCCTTCCTCGAAGGATAACGATTCCCGGTTATCCCGCACCAGGTGCGTATAAGCCGAAAAAGCACGGGTTACAGGATTTCGCAGCAGGATAATAATCGCCGGGTCGCCCAGTAATCGTTTTATTACCGGGATGGTCTTTTCGTAAAAATAAACACTATCGGCGCTGGCTTCGCCCACTGCCTTTTTACCCGCGCCGCCCTGGAACAATCGGCAATAATCCTCGTATGTCTTAATATAAAATTTTTTATGGTCGTCAATCCCCTGCTGGGGAAGGTCCAGGGTTTGAAAAGTGAAAAAACAGGGCTCTTTTACCGGGCTTAAATAGATATCCGGGTGCTCTTTCAGGTAATAATATAGGGAAGTGGTGCCGGATTTGGCAGCGCCGGCTATTAAAAAATTAGGCAATATATCCTGTTCTTGTGCAACATTGTTTCTGTTCGGAGTCATTGTTTTCCCAAATGCACTGGTTTTCTTTTAGGTACTATATGATAAACTAAAATCGTTTAAAATGCAACAAAAAAACTATTATGCCTTCGGCGACCAGGGGCTCTTTTGAAAAATCGCCCCTGGACCCCACAAAACTTTTGATATCGACAATTTCCCCTTAACCTCCATGGAGTTTTATCCAGGCCAGTGTAATAAAAATGGAAACCAATGTAACGGGAATCCCCACCTTTGCGTGTTCCTTGAACGTAACAGCAATACCATACTCCCTGGCCCCTTCAATAACAATAAGATTGGCAATACTACCGATGGTAATCAGGTTCCCGGCAAAAGTAGAAGAAAGCGCCGCCACATACCATTGGGCCGGTTGACCCGGGTCCAGGAATTTCACCAACAACATGGTAGCCGGTACATTGCTGACTAAATTACTAAGGATCGTGGAAAGAAAGGTAAGATTAAAAAGGCCCTGGATATCGAAGCCTTCCTGCTTGAGGTTAGTCACCAATATACCCGGCAGCCCGGTCGATTCAATCCCGGCAATCACAATGAAAAGCGCGCAAAACAACGTAATCAAATGCCAGTCGATTTGACCGAGGATGGTCCGGGAATGCATGGAACGGCTGCACAGAAGGAAGCCGGCCAACGCCAACGCTGAAAGTTCCCTGGGGACGGATGTGAAAAAAAGAACAATCAAGATAATAACCACGACCAAGCCCTTATGGGCCTGGTGCGCATTATACGGGTCCCGCGGATGCCGGCGCTCCCGGATTTCAATCGGCGTTTGTTCCCGGAATTTACGTCGGTACATGAAATAGATAATGCCATAAGCCGCCGCCAACGCCGCCAGCGAAGGAACCAGGCAATAAAGCAAAAAACGCCCGAAATGCAAATTCCCTACTTGACCCAGGAGCATATTCTGGGGGTTGCCGATGATGGTAGCGGCGGAACCGATATTGCTGGAAACCGCCAACCCGATTAGAAAAGGAATGGGATTCATTTTCGCTTCGATAAGGGCCAGGCAAATAACCGGCGTAAAGGCCA
>JAUPLE010000832.1 GCA_030837085.1 Acidobacteriota bacterium
AATCCTCCAGGCAGTACGTGGAGTCCGCAAAAATCGCCCATATTATTGCTGACTACATCCGTAGGTTCGGGTACGACGCCCGCGCTCATACCGACGGCAATTACCAGGTCTTGTGCGTACCATTGGCAGTGAGCGCCGGGTTGGGTGCGCTGGGCCGCATGGGGATTTTTATGCACCCCGTGCACGGTCCCTGTGTCAGGCTTTCCGTTGTCACCACCGAATTGGAATTACTCCCCACCCCGGTGAGCAAACATACCGCCCCAATCGAGGCTTTTTGCGCAGGATGCAAAAAATGTGCGGACAACTGTCCCACGCAATCCATTGAACACGGAGATGAACCGGTCAGCCGCGGGTTCCGTCATTGGTCCATCCACCAGGAAAAATGTTTTTCTTACTGGAAAACCATCGGTACGGACTGTGGGTTTTGTATCCGGGTGTGTCCTTATACCACACCCGATACCCTGGTCCATCGGCTGGTACGTTTTTATATCTCCAGGAACCCCTTCAACCAGCGGCTGGCGCTTTTTTTGGATGATTTATTTTACGGGAGGCTCTTGCCGCCGGAAGCGAAGTTAAAAAAAATCCATAAAAAATAATATCCTACCTTTTCTTGAGTTCCGGGATGATTTGCTTAGTTTCACCAGGGAGAATCTGCTGGTTCTTTTAGATGGGTAACCTGTAAAATCCATGAAGAAAGCCGTCGTGGTAATTCGTAAAATTCGTGGGCGAAAGGTATTTTGAGTTTATATCGGGTTTTACGTGTCAGTAATTATTAAATCGGGATTGAGGCCAGTATCACTTCCAGGGCGGATTTTCAAGTTTTTATGTATCAAAACCAAACCTATTTTGTAGGTTTCGTGTATCAAAACCAAACCTGTTATAAAAATTGCCACAAAGGCACGCAGGTTCGAAGACACAAAGATACACCAAGGAGAGGGGGAAAGGGGCATACAAGAAATCACCATTTTTTCTGGCCGCGTTCGGATTTACCGCTTGAATAATCTTTAAAATTATGTTAGATTTTACTTGAGTAAAATTAAGCTGTGCACCCGAAAAAAACAATAGAGAGTTCATGGCTTAATGGAAAAGAGGAAAAATGCAAACGTATGCAAAAAGAGAAGTAGTAAAAAGTTTGATGAAGGAGTTGGCGGTTGCCGACGCCTCTGAAATAATCAGGGATTCCCTGGTTACTGAAATTCTTTGCAAGGTATCTGATTTCTCCGATGAGGTAAAGCACTTTGAAGAAAAATATGGAAAACAGTTCGCTGAATTCAATACGGAATATGAAACCAACGAAGAGGATTTCGAAAAATATGATGACCTGATGGAGTGGGAATTTGCTCAGCAAGGGAAAACGTATTGGGAATCAAAACTAAAAGAAGCGAAAAGTGTTTTATAAAATAATCGAAGAATATTCCCTTATCATTGCAGACTATTCCGTATCTGATTTCAGGAGATATGGTTCAGCCTTTTCTCTAGTAGCAAAAATCGAGTTTATAGACGGGTCTAGTCTTCACATAAGGGATTATTTATTCATGGATGGGAAAAGGAAATATTCATATCATTGGCAAACACCGGATGGTCAATTGATTTCGAGATGGGATAACTCCCCTCATCATAAGGATATATCATCCTTTCCGCATCATAGGCATCTCCCGAAGGAAGTGATCAAATCGCATTCAAGAACCCTCCGGGAAGTTGTCGATTTAATTAGTAAGGAAATTATAGCGAAATAGAAAAGTCACAGATGAAAAAAGCTGGTTAAGGAAAACTCAGAAAGCGCCGATTAAAATCAGCATAAGGTAGAGGGAGGAGAAAATTTTGACTGTCCCCTTCCCCTCTCCTCTTTTTTGACAACTTAATACTGACAAGACTTCAAAAAAACAGAAAGGCAGCCGATAACAAAAGAAAAAGGGGACAAACAAGAAATCACCTCTTTATTCTTTCCTCCAACGGTTTATGACATCGGCAAACGTTACATCCCGCCACAGTTCAATCCACTCTTGATGAACCCGAACGCTACGCGATTGCGGCTCAGGATTAGGCAACGGCATTTGCACCACTGCAGGGAGCATGACTGCGTCACCAACAACCACGCATTCACCTGGTGCGAGGTTCGGCAAGATGTCTGTGATGCCGTTTAAGTTATCAGGAAACAGTCTCCTGACATAGTTTTGATCGGCGTTGTTGGTCAACCGTAGAGCAAGAAAGTTGTTGCATTGTGCGAAGATGGTTTCTGAGACCTCAGACGGCCTTTGACTCACAACCATGAGACTGAGACCATATTTCCTACCCTCCTTGGCTACACGCTCTAGTGATTTTCTGGATGAGCGATAAGCCGCATCCTCCCTCTGAGGAATGTAGTTATGGGCTTCTTCGCATACGATCATGACGGGCACATCATTAAGGGCGTCCTTCTCGTGGCGCAACTTGGAATAGTGGAAGCAAAAGTCAAAGATTAAACGGGAGACAAGGCTTACCGTAATACTGAGTACCTCAAACGGGATTCCACTGAGATCGACAATGGTTACATTCGCCTTTTTCAGATAACCAAGGAACTGCTTCATGATCTCCTCGAAATCACAGGTCATAAAAGGATTACCGTCGGTTTTCGTTGGATGAAGCAAGAAACGCAAGCGCTTGTCTGCCAACTTCGTCTCCAAGCGTGACACAAAGCGGTTGAATTCACCAT
>JAUPLE010000833.1 GCA_030837085.1 Acidobacteriota bacterium
ATCATTTGACGTCACCCAGAAACCGTTCGGTATCATTCATAATTTTTTCGGAATCGTCCAAAATTCAAACGGAGTCTCATAAACTTTTTTCGCGGTGGCCCAGGAATCATTCGCTGCCTTCCTGGATTTATTCGGGATGATCCGGGAATCGTTTTTGGCGATCAAAAAATCATTCCAGACCTCCCGGAAAGGCGTCGGGGGGTTGCCGCAACCTGTCGGGGGGTTCCGGCAATCGTTCGGGGGGCTTTTTTCGAGAAAACCGCCCCCCCCTACCCCCGGAAAAAGCTTTTATTTTATATAAGCTTGCTTCATACTTGATTCTTTCCTCATTTTCTGGTAAAGTTTCTTCTATACTGGAAACTTTTAATGAAAACTGGAGGTGTTTCATGTATACAAGAAACTTTTACCTGGACAAAATAAAACCCTTCATCAAAAAACCGGTTATTAAAGTCATTACCGGCATGCGCCGCGTAGGCAAAAGCTATTTCCTCAAGCAAATAATCGGATTACTCCGCCAACAAAACGTACCGGACAAAAATATTCTTTATATCGACAAAGAACAATTGGACTTCGATTTCATCCAGGACTACCTCCACCTCGATAAATACATCAATGAGCAGTTTTCAAATATCACAGGAGATAAATACCTTTTCGTCGACGAAATCCAGGATATCCAACAATGGGAAAAAACCATTAACTCCCTCCTCAACAAAGGAAACATCGATATATTCATCACCGGCTCCAACGCCCACCTGCTGTCCTCAGAACTGGCTACCCTGATTTCAGGCCGATACATCGAATTCCCCATCTATACACTAAGCTTTAAAGAATTCCTCCAATTCAGGGGCGATAAGAAAAAAGAAACCGTGAACGAATTCCAAAATTATATTCGTTTCGGCGGACTGCCTGCACTCCATCATTTCGATCTTATCGAGGATGTCGTGTATCAATATCTTAAATCGGTATACGATACCATACTCCTAAAAGACATTATCAAACGCAATAATATTCGCAACACCCATTTACTGGAAAATATAAACAAGTACCTCTTCGAAAATACCGGGAACATTTTTTCCGCTAAACGGGTTTCCGATTACCTGAAATCTCAGAAATTGAATGTAGGCCTGGATACGGTTCAAAACTATATCGGGTATCTCCTTTCCACCTTTGCCGCCTATAAAGTACAGCGGTACGATATTAAGGGAAAACGCATCCTGGAAATTCATGAAAAATACTTTGCCGGGGATGTCGGTATTCGCCATGCCCTTTTATCTTACAAAGAAACCGAGATTGCCGGGGTCCTGGAAAATCTTGTCTTCCTGGAATTAAAGCGAAGAAATTATTCTGTTTATATCGGCCGGTTGGGGGACAAGGAAATTGATTTCATCGCCGAGAAAGAAGGTAAACGACTTTATATCCAGGTGGCTTATTTACTGGCAACGGCGGAAGTAGTGACGAGAGAATTCACCCCCCTACAGCAGGTCAAAAACAATTATCCCAAATTTGTTTTAACCCTGGATACCATCTGGGGAAACGATTTCGAAGGAATCAAAAGAATGAATCTTATGGATTTTCTTTTATCCGACGAATTTTAACACGAGGCATTTACTCTCTTAGTTTCTCAATATCGCGGCGCTCTTTTTTTGTCGGCCTGCCGCTTCCCCTCTCCCGTACAGCAATCATACTGGTACGCGCCAATTCCAACTTCGTAAATTCCTCCGGAGGCGTTACTTCCTCCATATAATTAACCGCCACTTTGGCAGACACCCGTTTCTCAAGCAACCCCGTGACTTTAAAACTCCGCGTTATCATTGATTCCCTACGCTCAATCACTTCCCCAATTTTGACCAAATGGGACGGCTTGGCGGCAATCCCATTAATAAAGATTTTCCCTTTTTTACAAGCATCCGTGGCCATACTGCGGGTCTTAAAAACCCGGACCGCCCACAACCACTTATCTAAACGCGGTTTGATATCATCTTTTGGGTCCATTTATGAATGATTTGACGCAGCGATCAATTTCTCTTTTTCGAGAAAAATATTATGAAGATCATCCGCGCTTTGGGCGTTTTTAGCTGCTTCGACAATATTCGTATCGTTCACCAGGCGGGCGATAAGGGCCAATGCTTTCAAATGCAGACTTACATCCCTTTCACTGCTCATAAGGATAAACACCAGGAAGACGTCTTTCTCATCCGGCGCTTTAAAATCCATACCTTTTTTAACTAGCGCCAGGGAGAAAATGAATTCGGGAAATTCCCCAAAAAATATATGGGGCGCAGCCGCACCTTTTTTTATGCCCGTGGACTGCACATTCTCCCGCTTGATAAACAACCGTTTGATGGTTTCCCTGTCATCGATTATTCCTTTTTCTTTTAATAACGAGGTGTAATTGGCATAAAAACCGTCGGTATTTTCATGAAAGTCAGTAATGAAGATGGTTTCTTTCTTTAAATACTTTGATAACTCCATCAAATTCTCCTTCTTATATCATCGGTGGTCCCGAACGTTTTGTCTTTCCCGGCGGAAACCAGGGTCAAATTCATTGACTCATCTGTTTCCAATGTAAAGGGTGTGCCCCAGGGGTCCAAAAGGGCGCCTTCCGCTCTCAGGTAATCGGGGACCAGTGCCTCAAGTTGCTCCGGGTACTGGTTGTTATCCGCATTATAAGCATCCAGGGCGTCTTTAATGGTTTTAATTTTGGTATCCAGGTCCAGGGTATCGGCCTTATCCAGGGCGTTAATTAATGTCTGGGTGTAGGAGGTCCCTTTTTTATTCTCGCTGGAATCCCCGCAAAAGAGGCTCATGCCAACCAGAGCAGCAATCAAAATGATATGTATTATGTTTTTCATAAGGCTATTTTATAATATTGGAAAAAAAATCACAATATCATCATTAAAAAGTTTTTGCCCCACTTTTTTCAAAAAGTGGGCCGCCGGAGGCATAAATTAATAAAAAAAATATGGTATAATTAGGCGATGGGAAATCAGAATGATTTTGTTTTGAATGTGTTGAAAGGGCTTGCTATTTTTGCAGACCTGGATGACCATGCCCTGCGTGATTTGAGCGCCTTGTTCGATGAAAGGATATACGCACACGACGAGATAATCTTCGAAGAAGGCGCCATGGGGAATTCTATGATGGTCATCACTTCCGGCCAGGTACGGGTTTCTCAAACGCAGGGTCCCAATGTAGAAGAAGCTCTGATTGTACTGAAAGAAGGAGATGTTTTCGGGGAGATGGCGTTGATCGAGGATTTACCGAGGTCTGCCACCACCATTGCCCATACCAATGTCATCATCTTTGAGATCAGCCGCGAGCACTTTCTAAGTTACATTGAAAAGGATTGTGTGAACGGCCTTAAGATTGTATTGAAATTGGCCAGGATATTATCTTCCCGCTTACGGGAGACCGATAATAAGGTAAAGGCCTTTGTGAATATGTCACAGTGGATTTGAGCCCGGTTATTTTTTCAAAAAAGTATTTTAAGACATTGCTGGGAGAACTGGTAAAGTTTTTCATCAATGGGAAAGTAAGTAAATCCTTTGTTTGAGATAATAATATCTTTTCCCGCAATATCTTTGTCTGTATCTAAGTAGACGCCGTCTTGCGCGAAACCTTCAAATTTCCCGTCGCTGCCGGCGCTGGCGAACCAGAAGATTTCATTTTGACTTTTGTATATAAAATCATTACCCCAGGCGTCTTTTAAAGGGACTTGATCTTCGGGAATTTGTTCTAAGTAGAATTCGGGGAAAGTCAACCCGTTGCCCACATCCTGTTCCATCATTTCTTTAAAAGTTTTCGCTTTGAGGGCGTCATTAAAATCGTTCAGGTAGTCGAGCATCCCGTTTTTAAGGATTTCCAGGTTTTTCATGGTTTGATGGTACTGGTCTTTGATGTTTGGATTTATTTCAGATGTTTTGCTTGTTTCGCCGGTGGTTTCACTTTTTTTTTCCTCTTTGGCCACTGTCTCCTGGGCATTTATAAAAGAAAAGCACAGTAAAGCCACAAGCAGCAGGTATACAATTTTATTCACTTCGTCCTCCTGGGTATTCAGTTATACTCCAAATGCCTGAAAAATTCAAGACTTTTTTATAATAAAGCGCTTGACATCCTTTTTCTACACTTCTATAATTTGCCGCATAAATGCATAAAAAAAAATACGTAACCGACATAGGAGGTGTTGGATGATACAAGGGAAAAAATGGATAACAATGATGGTTTTAAGTTTATTGGCGCTGGTGTCCGGTCAGTGGCTTTATTCCCACTGCCAGGTGCCCTGCGGCATCTATGACGACCCGATGCGCATCAAAATGATGGAGGAACATATCACTACCATTGAAAAAGCAATGAAAGAGATTGCTTCTCTTTCAAAAGAAAACCCGGTTAATTACAACCAGGTGGCCAGGTGGGTCATGAACAAGGATTCGCACGCAGATGAACTGAGCGATATCGTGACTTATTATTTCATGGCCCAACGGGTGAAACCGTTCCCAAAAACCGAAGCAAAGGACTACGAAGCTTACCGGGATAAACTGGAACTGCTCCACCAGTTACTGACAACCGCCATGAAAGCGAAACAAACGATAGACCTGTCCAATGTCGATGCCTTGAGGGACTTGTTAAAGAAGTTTGAAACCGCTTATTTCGGCCCTAACCCGAAATAAAACAAGAGGAGGTCATCATGCCTGAAAACAAAGCATTGGATATAATTAAAAAAGCCATCATATTGGAACATAGGGGAAAAGCGCTTTACCAATCGGTTACCCCGGAAACCGGTTCTCCCGGTGTAAAGGAGTTATTCAACATGCTGGCTGAGGAAGAGGAGAATCATATCGAGGTGCTGAACCAACAGTACCGGTCGATCTCACTGGGCGGCAAATTCGATGTCCACGGGATCGAAGGCTTGTCGGTCAATGGAGACTCTGTCGCTGCTAAAATTTTAACAGGAAAAATTGTCAAAGAAATTTCCGGCGCCGGTTATGAAGCAGCGATTATTTCCGCGGCCCTGGAATTTGAAAAGAAAGCCGTCGAATTCTATTCGCAGCAAGCGGAAAAAGCAGAATCGGATGAGGAAAAGAAAATCTTCCTCTGGTTAACCGATTGGGAAAAAGGCCATATGTCCATGCTGGCCCTCATCGACAAAGAACTCATGGAAAAAACCTGGTACGATAACAGTTTCTGGCCGTTGGATTGATAACTTCAGGATTTGGAAATAGAGAAGGTGAGAAATCCGCTCACGAACGGCGCAAAGGTGCAAAGCGTCGTTCAATTTTTAATTAGAGAAACTCTTCCTAAAAAATGGATTTGATAAATCAAATCCCTACCGGTGATTTCTTACCGGACGCCTGCTTATGAAGGGGGGGATTTTTTTTTCCCGGAATCTTTTCTCCTTTCCTATTTCAATAATTTAATCCAATGTAGGGGCTTGATCTAATCAAGCCCTTCTCCGGGTAAAATGTTACCCAT
>JAUPLE010000834.1 GCA_030837085.1 Acidobacteriota bacterium
AGAGAATTTTTTTTTAGGGATATTTTTTGCCTGGTATCTTTTCTCCTTTCCTATTTCAATAATTTAATCCAATGTAGGGGCTTGATCTAATCAAGCCCTTCTCCGGGTAAAACGTTACCCATAAAGGTTTTCCGATGAGTTCCTTGGAAGAGATAAGATAGTTTTAGAGTCAATGTAGGTAAGAGATTAAGCGTTCTTCGCGGCTATTTACATGCGAAATCCGAAGCGGATTTGAAAATTCCGGCAATATGTCGTATAATCCTATCTTATAAACCGGGATTCCGGGATTAATTGCCGCTGGTAAAATGAAAAAAATAAGCGCTCTAATTTTACTGTCCTTTATCTTTATGCTCTCGCCCTGCCGCTTCCAGGCTGAAGTTTTACCGGTCCCGGCAGAACAAGAAAGCGCGGCCTACAAAAAAAAACTGGACGACATAAATAACCAGGTCGAAGCAATTAACAACAAAATTATCGCCCTCAAACAAGAAAAAAAATCCCTGCTAAACGAAATCTATGACATCGAGCTGCGCTACGAAAAAGAAGTGATCGAAATGAATAAGGTCTTACTCCAACTGAGAAACGCCGAGGAAAAAATAAGCGTTAAAGAAGCGGAAAAAAAAGTCCTGGAAACCAAAATCGAAGAATCAAAAGAAAAACTGAAAAAAATTATGCGCATTCTCTACAAAATCGGCGGCAATACCTATCTGAAAATCTTTATCCGCGTTGATACCATCGACCAACTATTCAAAAACTACCACCTCTTCATGTCACTGATCCGGTACAAATCGGAAGAGATCGATAAAATAAAAGCCAATATCCTCCTGCTGAACAACGTAACTATGCAATTACAGGCGGAATATTCCAAACTCCAGGGTTTTAAACAATTACAAGAACAAAAGATGCGCAATATCCGGGGCTTGAAACAAGAAAAATTGAACCTGGTAAAGAAAATCAATGCCGATAAAGACGATCATATGCAATTGCTGGAAGAGTTGAGATATGAAGCGGCGCGCTTACATGAAGTGCTCTCGGGACGAAAAGTGAAAAGCAGCCTCAAAGTCATTGACCTGAAAAAAATAAAAGGTCGCTTGAGCTGGCCGGTGGACGGCAAAGTCATCTCCTCCTTCGGCAAGAAAAAAAGCACCCGCTTCGATACCTATATTTTTAATAACGGTATTGAAATCAACCTCACAACTTCAGACAGGATAAAAGCAGTCTATGCCGGCGATGTGGTATATGCCGAATATTATAAGGGCTATGGCAACCTGGTCATTATCCAACATTCAAGGGACCTCCATTCGCTCTATGGCCATTGCAAAGAAATTTTGAAAAAACCGGGGGACAGTATTGTTTCCGGTGAAGAGATCGCTGTTGCCGGGGATACGGGCTCTACTTCCGGCAAATCACTTTATTTCGAGATTCGCCTGCACCTGAAATCCCAGGACCCCCTGGAATGGCTGAAAAAAAAGAGATAGAGACAGCATGCACATTTTATGCTATAATCTACTTCCCTTAAGCGCTAAGCGAAAAACGAATAGGTCGATCGATGATAAAGAGAAGTAAAATATTATTCCTGGTGGGTGTCCTGCTTTTTGCATTCTTCCTGGTCCTGGCCGACAAAATCATGTTTCAATCCCAACCGCAAATGGAAAAAGACTATCGCTATTTATCCCTCTTCTCGGAAGTAGTCTCGCAAGTGAAAGCGAATTATGTGGAAGAAGTCGATCCGAAGGAAAAATTCACAGGCGCGTTTTCCGCTATGCTTAGTTCCCTGGACCCTTTTTCCTCATACCTGGACGCGGCTAAAACCCAGGCTTACGGGGCCTATCAATCGGGCCGGTTCTATGACTGCGGTATCTTCGGCTCTAAAGTTTTGAATTATTTTTTTATTACCGATGTGATCCCGGGTTCCCCTGCCGACCGCGCCGGCTTGAAACACGGGGATATGATCAAAGCAGTAAATGACGTAAGCCTCTATTCCCGCTCCTTCTGGGAAATGTACCTATCGCTGATCTCCACCTCGCCCCAAAACATCCAGCTTACTTTGTTTAAAAAAGACTCCAGGGATACACAAAAAATTCAATTACAAACCCGTTTAATCGAACTACGCACAACCGTTACCCGCATCCCAAAGGATATTTTACTGGTGAAATTACCTCGCTTCGATGCTGATGCTGCTGTTCTTTTAAAAGAGCAATTGGCCTTTTATAGTACCACCCCGGGTCACAAATATAATCCCCTGAAACTGATCATCGATCTCAGGACCTACTGCGGCGGCGACCTGGAATCTTTCAAGCAAATTGCCAACCTCTTCTTCAAAGATAAAATAGCGCTGACCCTTAAATCGAAAGATAAGGAAAAAGATATTTTCCCGGAAACAAAAGAAAAAAATGTCCCGGGATATAAGGCAGTAGTCATTATCAATCGCTCTACCCGGATGTATGGAGAGCTCCTGGCCTCCATTTTTAAGAATCCAGGGAAAGGCGCTGCTTCCCGGCGCCCCGTTACATTTGTAGGTACAACGACCCAGGGATTTATTTCCGAATTAAAATCCATTCCTCTCCAGGACGGCAGTTCGGTATTGCTGACCGAAGGGCTGTTCCTGTTGAACGGGAAATCGACGGCATCCAAAGGCATTGAGCCGGATATAGAGATAAAAGACAAAGATTCAGAGCAGATCATGGACAAATGTATTTCTATTCTTGTTGAAGACGCTGCCCCCGGCGGGCCGACGTCTGAAAAATACGACAATGGTAAAGAAAAAGGGAAAACGCAGTAAAAAGCAAAATTCATCCGTGGTATTCCTGGCCATAATGATCGCGGTAGCGGTTTTTACCGTGGTGCTGTTGGAATATATCGATTTCAGGAAAGGGAAAAAATCTTTTATTTTCACCCAATTGATTCCCCTGAAAACAGTATCCAATAAAATCGAACAATTCAACCAGGAGTTCCTGGAGGTATTGAACAAAAACAATATTGAATGTAGTTACCACCAGGATGATCAGCGGATGTATCATTTCAGCCTGGAAGTGGACGCTTCGCGGTTTGAAAGCCTGGTTTACAGGATAGAAGGGATCGCGCAGCGCCTGGGCGGTAAGGTAACGTTGGCCCAGGTCCAGGGTATGACTGGGAAATCCATCGCCCTCTATAAAGTGACCCTGGGAAGAAAGGTATCGCACTGGATTTTGATTACGAAATTAAAGAAGAGCGCCGGGAAGCCTGACAAAACAGTGGAAACAAAGCCGAGGGAAGAAAAGGTGGAAACAGAGCCGGCTAAAATTCCGCAGTTTCCGGCGCGTCCGGAGCGGCGTCCGGACCAATCGGCCAGGTTTGCTATTATCATAGATGATATAGGCGCTTATGAAATCGGCGCCCTGGATTTAAAGAAATTAGGGATTCCGATTACGGCTTCCATATTGCCTGATGCGCCTCGCGCCCATGAAGAGGCGGAATGGGTCCAGGAGTATGGATTGCAAGCGTTGATCCATCTTCCCATGGCGCCGAAAAACGGCGACGGTCAGACGTATGATCAAGAGCAGACTATCAACCTGCATTCCACCGACGATGAGATACGTTCTTTAATCGAAAGGGCCAAACAAATTATTCCCAATGCTATTGGCGTGAATAATCACCAGGGGTCATTGGCGACGGCGGACAGTGGGTTAATGACGCGGACGTTAAAAATCATTAAGGAACAAGGGTTATTTTTCGTGGATTCACGTACTATCGGCAATACCGTGGCTTTTGACATAGCCAAGAGTCTGGGTATGAAAGCGAATTATAAAGATGCTTTCCTTGATCATATCAAGACGTATGCGCATTCTATTGAGCAGATACATCGGTTGGTGGAGATTGCGTTGCAAAAAGGGGAAGCGATTGGTATTGGGCATCCCAATGAGAGTACGTTGAGGGCAATCCGGGATTCGATTTCTTATATTCGGTCCCGTGGGGTGGACATTGTTTTTGTTTCCGAATTAGTAGAATAAACAAAAGTTTTTTGGGGGTCCAGGGGGCGATTTTTCAAAAAAGCCCCCTGGAACATTCATAAAATTTCAATTTTTATTTTTGTCTTGTTTTGAAACACCTTAAAATCATTATCGAAGGTTATCAACTTCCGGCAGTACCGCTCAGCCAGTTTCAAATGAATAACATCATTTATATTTTTGCATTGATTCAGCCGTTTACATAGGGTGTAAGCATCCGTCAATATATCCTTATCGATTGACTGTTGAACATAATCCAAATAGAAATCCACATCACGAGATATCTGGTTTAAATCGATCTTCAACTTTGCCAGTGTAAAAATAAATTCCTGGATGGTCAGGGGAGAAAGAAATAATTCATTATTTTCAATTAATTTTCTTACCAATTTTGCCGCGGTATTGCGTTTTTCTTCGCCCTGGTCGGCAGAAATATAGATCAGTACGTTCGTATCAACATAGACCATTGTTCATCTCATCCATAAGAGCATCAATATTGAGGTGCTTATCTATTTTGAGATTCCTTTTTTTGGCATTTTCCAGCAACTGGTCAAATTGCGCCAATTTCACTGTTTGCCGATCATCGGAGATTATATCAGGATAGGGTAATACAATGATTTCAATCTTCTTTTTCCTGAACGTTTCAGGAATTTTTATGGTCACTGTTCCTCTATCTGTTTGTCTTACTTCCCTAATCGCTAACATATTAAACTCCTCATCTTTTTATTTTAATATATTGTACACCATTTTATCTCATTTTGAAATAGACTTTAAACAGGATTTTTTTGATCCGTGGGGCTCTTTTCGAGAAAGCCGCCCCCCATTCCCCCCACAAAAGCTTTTGTTTAAAAAATGGGTTGAAATTTCCTTGTTTTTCGTTTATGATTAAGGGGAAAAAGGAGGTTCGCCGTGAATAATAAAAAAAGTTTCGTTTTAATAATTGGTTTACTTATCTTTGTGGGGTGGTTTCTTAATCCGCAGCCGGTTCGGGGCGAGGAAAATAAGAAAGATGCACATCTTAACGTGAATACTTTTTCCATCGTGGCCCGCGATGAAGCCACGGGTGAACTGGGTGTTGCAGTGGCTTCTCGTTTCTTTGCCGTAGGGAATGTGGTGCCCTGGGCCAAAGCCGGCGTCGGCGCCGTGGCGACGCAATCTTTCATGAATACTTCGTTTGGCTGGCGTGGTTTAGAATTATTGGAAAAAGGTTTGACCCCGGAAGAAGCCGTCCAGGTTTTAACCCGGGGTGATGAAAACCCGGGCCAACGGCAGCTTGGTATTGTGGCAGCGGACGGCAAGTCCGCTACTTATACCGGGAAAAATTGCCTGGCCTGGGCCGGCGGCAGAAGCGGCCCCAATTATGCTGTCCAGGGTAATATCCTGGCAGGTGAGGCCGTTGTTATCGCCATGGAAAAAGCTTTCCTGGAGACCAGGGGCGCCCTGGCGGAACGTATGTATGCGGCGTTGGTGGCTGGCGATAAAAACGGGGGCGATTCCCGTGGGAAACAATCGGCTGCGCTGCTGGTGGTGAAAGAAGGCGCCGGTTACGCCGGGTACACGGACCGGGCCATCGATATCCGTGTGGATGACCACCCCGAACCGTTTAAAGAACTGGGTCGTTTACTGGAATTGGGCCAGATGAATTACGCCTGGAACGAGGCCTGGACTTTGTTTACTAGAAAGAAATTCGCGGAAGCCCTGCCCCGTATGGAAACAGCGGCCAATATGCCGTCTGCCAATGCCGAGGTGTTTTACGATCTGGCAGTGATTCGCCTGGCTGCCGGTAAAAAAGAGGCGGCGCTAACGGCCCTGGAAAAAGCGTTAACATTGAACGGGAAATTGAAAAAGCAAGCCGCGGTGGATGGCGATTTATCCGCATTGCATGGGAACCCCGGTTTCGAACGACTGGTGAAAGATTAAAAAATTGCAATTTATTGTAGGGGGTTGATATATATTGTAGGGGCTTGATTTATCAAGCCCCGCACAGGCGGGTTCATCTTTCGGGTTTGATTTATCAACCCCCCGCACAGGCGGTTCATCTTTCGGGTTTGATGAATCAAACCCCTACACAGGCGGGTTCACCCAGGTGGGGCCGCGCCGCGGCCTTGACCTAAATAAGAGACATTTTTTTCTTCCACCAATGGCAATAAAATTGCTGCTCCTCTCTTATGATGAATCAATCTATAAATAACCTGAACGAGGAGGAATCATGAACATGAAATCGACGTTTATCCTTTTTTTAATGATACTTACAATAATTACAATGGTGTTGTTTTTGTCCGGCTGCAAGGATCCAATGAACAATAAAAATCAGCCGTCCGATGGAAACCTTATCAAGTCGTCCCTTGAAAGGGACACATCGCCCACGCTGGCGGAAGGTGAGTTGAATCGGTTAGTGACAGATAACACCACCTTTGCCCTAAATTTTTACCATCAAGTAAAGGGAACAGCAGGGAATTTGTTGTTTTCTCCCCACAGTATATCGACAGCCCTGGCCATGACATATGCAGGTGCATTCGGCAATACTGAAACCCAGATGGCGCGGGCGCTGCAATTTAACCTTTCCCAGGACCGTCTCCATCCGGCGTTTAACGCCCTTGACCTGGCGTTGAACAGCCGCGGCAAAAATGGGACGGAAGGTAGTGGTACAAGTTTCAGGCTCAATATCGTGAACGCCACCTGGGGCCAGCTAGGATACTCGTTCTTAAGCGATTTCCTGGATGTCCTGGCTTTAAACTATGGGGCAGGCATGCGCGTCCTGGATTTTTCTTCCAATCCCGATGCCGCCCGAATCACCATTAATGACTGGGTGGCCAAACAAACCGAAGACAGGATAAAAGACCTTTTACCGGATGGTTCAGTTACCCAGGATACGAGGCTGGTTTTAACAAACGCTATTTATTTCTTTGCCTCCTGGGCTATCCCTTTCGATAAAACACTCA
>JAUPLE010000835.1 GCA_030837085.1 Acidobacteriota bacterium
CTATTCCTTTGATAGAATGGCCGCCATGGAACATTTGCACCAGCCCGAAAAGGACGCCGATGATGCCTGAAAAGGCAAAGCCTAAAGTCGTGGAGAGGCCGTCTGCACCGTTTCCTACGCAGAGGACAAAGAATATAGCTCCGCCTGCCACTACCAGTAACGAAGGCCAATGAATAAATGCCAACAGCGCGTCAGCTTTCAGGATCACCCATCCCAAAGTCGTAATAAAGAGGAGAGCGCCGATAACCTTTTCAATAAACCGGTTATGCGCCGGTTGTGAAATATCTCCCGGTATTTCCTGCGCTGGCTGTCCCGCAATATGGAGTTTATTGTTTATCCGGAGTTCGGCAATGGCGCACAGGGCCGCCAATATCAGACCGTAAACACTGGTAATACAACATATGGCCAGGTTCATTATAAAATCCACGATGCCGCCGCTTCCATGGGGCAAGCCTTTCATCAAGATTACAAAATTGATAACCGTCATCAGTACTCCCGTCAGGTAAAAATTACGCGCGGCAGCTTCCCAGAAATATATCGACCCGGCAAACGGCCCTTTTCCGGGCTCCCCGGATGGACCAAATGCATGCTTAAACGCAGCGTTGATTTCCGGGAATGAAAAGCCCATGAAGGTCAAACCCACGGCCCCCATTATGACGAAAAGCAAGAGGAGAGGGTCCAGGAAGAAAAAAGACCCTTCCTGCGACCCGGAAAATACCTGCGTCCCTGCCAATATAAGGCAGACAATTATCAAAATTTTTACTATAAAAAATAGTTTTTTCATTGGTTATTCTCCTTTTTATATTTTTTTAGTTAACATTATTTTTTTGTTCGCTTAAGCGGGGAGCGATTGGTGGTGTTTCCCAGGCAAATTGAACCTTTATAACCATTTCTCCCCCTTCTCCCGTCTCTGTGGGAAAAGTACGATATGTCGTCATCTTTGTGGGAAGAAGGGTGCACATATCCACACTAATTTCCATATCCGCTTTTTCCTGGGAATTTAAAACTGTGAATATCCCCTCATCGCAATCACCGCGCTTCCAATAAATCCCGGATTTCCATTTCATCTGTAAACGTTCCTGGAGATAGGTGGGAGAGATAAAATCCATTACCCGTTGAAATAGCGGATCGTCTAATTGTTCCAGGGTTTTTACGTAATGGAGGGTGTTGCTGGTATGATCGATAATCGTTACCTGGTCATCGATTATTTCCAGGGTTTTAACGATGGAATTATCGGGTTTGAAAACCTGTACCCGGGTCGAGCCTGGGGTCCATTTAATGGAGTAATTAAGGCGGTCCCCCTTTTCCGTGGTCGTTTCCACGGAGCAATCCATACTGCTACTTCGTAATATCTGCTCAAAGACGTTTATAGATGTGGTGAAGGTTGAAAGGGATTCCGCCAGGAGGTTTTGTGAGTTGGTCAGGGGAACAAATCCGGCCGTTGCCAGTAAGATCACAAATACAACAACGGCAAATACCAGTGCCGCACTTTTGACAAGTTGCTGCCTCAATATCCATTTCAGATTGACGACGCCGGATTGTTGTTTGTCGGTTTTTTCCTGGAAGCGTCGCAACTGGATATAAAGGCGGTCTTCAACTTCAGGGGGGAGATCGTCTTTCAAGGTTTGTTTTAAAAAATTATCGATAGGATATTCGCAAGCCTTTTGTTTTTTCATTTCGTTACCTCCCCATGAGGGTAGGGATTAAGGTGGGCCAGCCATTGGTTCAGGCGGGCTCTTCCCCTGGCCACATGGATTCTTACTGTTGTTTCGCTGCAGCCCATGGCCTGGGCAATGACTTCATATGGTTGTTCTTTGACAATTCGCATCAGGACTGCTATTGCCTGTTTCCGCGGCAATCGGCCGATGGCATCCAGGATTTCCGTTTCAGTTTCTTTTTGCACCAATTTATCCAGGCCGCGATAATTTTCTTCCTGGGAGTAGAAGTGGAGTGGGGTAGATTCATCGCGTTTATGACGCCGGCGTTTGCGCAGGGTATCATAAGCGGCGTTGATACAGATCTTTAAAATCAGGGCTTGGGGATTCGGATGCTCGCCCACCAGGCCCCGCTTTTTCCAGATAATGGAAAGCGCATCTTGCAAGGTATCTTCGGCGTCCTGGGGATTTCGTACAATGCGCCACACCACCCGGGTCATCAGGCTTTCACAAGGGCGAATAAGATCATTATACGAAAAATCCCTGTCTTTCAATGCCGGTTCCTCCTTTGCAATCATTTTTTGTTTTCATGTTCATCATAATTCAAATCAATAACCGTATGAAGAGGGAAAAATGTTTACTGGTTCCAGTTATTTTCCATATTATAGCAAATTCTTTTAAAAGAAGCTTCCGTCAAACGGCAAACCGGGAATCCGCCTGATATCGTTTGAGAAGGTGGTTATCTTGAAATCGGATTGCATTCCGATCGAAAGTGGGTTATAATAGGAATGCAATCCGATCGTTCATCATTCTATATAAAACCGTTCGCCTCTTATCCACTGGAAGGAAATGGGCAGACACTCCCCATCCCTTTCATCGAGACCCCTAGTGGGTTGGGGCGTTAGTGTGCCGCCCCAATTTGACAAAATTTCTTTTTTGCTTTATATTTGTCAGGGAAAGACAATAAATAGTAAACATAGAAGATGTTGCAGTTTCAAGGAGGAAATATAATGAGTATACTATTTTTTGTAGCGACAGGGATGTTAACGGTCTGGGGCATTAGCCACCTTGTGGTGACAAAATCTGTTGTAAAGGGTTTTGGCGATTTATCTCTTGACAATAAAAGAATTATTACCATGGAATGGATAATAGAAGGTGTAACCCTTGTATTTTTGGGGGTAATCATTGGCCTGGTAACGATAATCGATCGTAATAGTCACGTCTCCCTGGGAGTCTACTGGCTTTCAGTCATTATGTTAAATGTGCTTTCGGTGATTTCCTTATTTACAGGATTCAAGATCAAATTTTTACCTTTTAAACTCTGTCCCATCATTTTCACAGGTTCGTCGATTTTAATTATACTGGGATTAAGTGGATTATAGGAAACGGAAAGGGAA
>JAUPLE010000836.1 GCA_030837085.1 Acidobacteriota bacterium
CACGTAGAGGGTAAAGCCGCCGAACTCACCCAGGGCAAAGCGGATGCCTTTAAAGATTTCGGGGTGGTGTTCCACCAGGAAATGGGCGCCGCATTCGCCCAGGTCTTCCTCGTCGCTGAGGAGACACAACACCACATCACCGGGCAGGCGGAGGTTTTCAGTTTTCGCTTTAATAAAGGCGCACACCATCATGACCACGGCGCCTTTCATGTCCAGTGCGCCGCGTCCCCAGACAAAACCGTCGGCCACTTTTGCCTCGAAGGGGGGATATTTCCAATCCCGGCCCTCGGCGGGGACCACATCCACATGGCCGTACAGCAGCAGCGGCGGTACGTCTTTCTTGCCGCGCAGCCGCGCCGCCAGGTTGGGCCGGTGGGAGTCCTTCGACAGCAAATGGACCTCGATACCAGCGGCTTCGAGCAAATGCGAAATATAAGTAATACATTCCCGTTCATTGCCGGGCGGGTTGGAGGTATTAAAACGGATTAAATGCTGCAGCAGCTCTACGGGCCGCTGATATATTGTTTTATCAACTTCCTGCATCATTTTTCATCTCCTTTAATTCGTGTTCATTCGTGTCATTCGTGGGCGGGTTTTTATCTCCCCGATACCAGGGCGGCGTACTTTTCGATGGCGGAAATATAATCCTTTTCAACGCCGGTTTCGCCTTTTCTAGCGGAAAGAGTTTCCAGTTTTTCGATGCGAATGGCAGGTAAATCGCCGGACAGGGTTTCCATTTGCAAAACGGGCGTCAATTTCGCGTCCCGGATAAAGATTTTTTCTTCGCCGTTCACTGCCCCTTTGACAAAGGTCAAATTAAGGATGGCGCTTAAAACAATGTGGGGTGCGGAAAAGGAACTGGTCAGGTTACCCAGCGAATAAGCGATAACGGCTGTCTTTCCCGGGTCCCGTTGGGGCCGGTAAAATTCCATGGGTTGGATGACGTGCGCATGGTGCGATACGATCACGTCCACGCCCATTTCGATGATTTCGTGGGCCATTTCCACCTGCGCTTGCCTGGGGAAGAATTCGTATTCATAGCCCCAGTGTAGGGAAGCGATGATGATATCGCATTTTTGTTCTTTGCAAAAGAATATTTGTTGGTTCAACAGGGAAATGTCCGCTTTATCCCCGTCCGGGTTTTGGCGATGGAACGGGACTACATTAACCATATAATCCTTGCCTTCGGGGATGTTTTTGCCGTTGAGACCGTAAGTGGCCGAGACAAATCCTATCCTGACGCCGTTTTTTTCAATAATTCGTCCTTTTTGTTGTTCCCCGGGTTCGCGGTTGACGCCCAGGGCCAGGATATTGTTTTCCTGTAGACGGGCCAAAGTCGTTTCCAGTCCTTCCAGGCCCATATCCAGGGTATGGTTGCAGGCCATATGCATGACGGCCAGTTGTTTTCCCCGGTGGGTTCTAAGGGCGTCGTACTGTTCCGTAGTGCAGCACAGAGGTGGGGTTTCCTTGGCGCTGAAAGTATAAGCCCCCAGGTCCTGGTTGGTCAGTTGGGACTCCAGGTTGGCGTAGGAGATATCTTTATCAAATAATAAATCCGCCACCCCCTCATATAACATCTCCTGCGAATTTTCCAGGCCGGGTACTTTGATCAAGTCGCCGGCAGCGCCGAAGGTAACCGTATGTTTCGTTTCAAATCCTTCGGGAAGCGTAAGGACAGCGGTATTATTCTTAAAAAATGTTTCCAGGCCGGAGCCTTTTTCCGCGCGGGTAATCGGTTTTTTGCTTTTGTAGCCCCAGTAAATCTTATCCATCAGGGACATATCTTCAAAATCCCCGGCAGCTTTACCGGAGGGATATTTCCAGCAGCCGGAGACATCGGCCCAGGTATGAATCATTTTAATGGCCGCGCGCAGGGCGCCGGAGATATTGAGTGCATCCATAGGTGTTGCAGGCAACTTACTTTTCATATTAAAGCCTCCTAAAGTAATTAAAATTGGAATCGATAATAGTATTTTATAAGGAATGGAAGAAAAAAGCAACCCACGAAAGAAAAAATAGGCCCACGAATGACACGAATTTTGATTGCTTTTATTTTGAATGTCTGATAAAATTTCCCTGGAATAGAATGCCACATGAAACGCTTTAAATATGCTCTCAAAGGAATTTTGTTTGCTTTAAAAACCCAGGCTAACATCCGTATACATATCATTATCTCGGTTTTAGTAATAAGCGCCGGGTTCATTTTCAAAATAAACCCGGTGGAATGGCTATTCATCACCTTTGCTATCGGCCTGGTCCTGGCGGCAGAGCTATTCAATACCGCTATCGAATCCCTGGTGGACCTGGTCTCCCCGGATTACAACGAAAAAGCAGGTTTAACCAAAGATGTGGCGGCCGGCGCTGTTTTAATCGCCGCCGTCGTTTCCGTTATCATCGGCGTCATTGTGTTCCTACCGAAAATTATTGAGATTATTTAATAAGAACATGGAACTGTTTTCAATCCAGGTAAAAAATATCATCAAGCAGATTCCCGTGGGCAAAGTGGCCACGTATGGGCAGATTGCTTCCATGGCGGGAAACTACCGCGCCGCCCGCCAGGTGGTGCGACTTCTCCACTCCTCATCCCAAAAAGACAACCTCCCCTGGCACCGCGTTATTAACAAAAAAGGCGAAATCTCACTCCCTCCCGGCTGCGGATTCGAAGAACAAAAACACCTGCTGCAGCAGGAAGGCGTTATATTCGGCAAAAAGAACCGTATCAACCTGGAGCGCTTTTTATGGCAACCGGTTGACTAAGATAAACCTTTCTGCTATTATGAAACTTCAAAATTGAATATAAAAAATCGGTCCACAGATTACACGGATTACATGGATTTTTTTTGTATTCTTTGTTACCTTTTCGTGTATTTCGCGTGTTTCGCGGGCCCCCATTAATTAAAGGAGGAAAATATGGCAGATCAAGAGCAAGTCATCCTGGATGTAATGAAAAAGATTGGCAAACCCATGAA
>JAUPLE010000837.1 GCA_030837085.1 Acidobacteriota bacterium
ACTTTTGCTCATCCCGGGAATATATATCGTTTTAGTTAAGGCCAAACGAATTGTGAAATGGTTTAGTTTTATTCCTGCCGGAGTGATTGCTACGTCGGTATTAATCATTCCCGAAGCGTGGTGGGCCAGGTTATCTCCCCAATTATGGCTCTTGCCGATAACGTTTATCGTTTCCCTTTATTATTTACCGGGGAAACGTTGGAAATATGCCCGCGGTTTGCTCATGGCGCTGTTATTGATAAACAGTATGATGGTGGGAATCGAGCATACAAAATATACTCTCCACTTGAACAGGCAATTTAAGCAGCAGATGACCGTATTATCGGAAGAAACCCGGCAACCCCAGAAGGTGTTGGCAGTGGCGCCGGATGCATTTTATTTAATTATCCATGAGCGGTTGCATTATTTTAAGATCAGGCACCGGATGGTAATGGATGCAGGGTCGAACATTAAAGCGGCGGGTGGGTTCCCTGGGACGCCCGGCGCGAAAATTTGGATTGAGGATAGACCGGGGATATGAAAACTAAAAGTTTTTGGGGGTCCAGGGACCTTTTTTCAAAATGGGGCGGCGCCCCAACCCTCTTTGCACGGCCCTGGGATTTTCCTTCTATGAAGGCAGTATCCCAAATCCTTGTTTTTTTGCACACTTTTTTGAGGTATTAGTAAAAAGGTCCCTGGTCTCCGAAGGAATATTGATTAGGAGAAAAAATGAACTTTCTAACTCATCTTGAATGCGGCATGTGCGGAGAAGTATTACCTGCACACAAAGTTTGGAATCTGTGTCCCAAATGCAGTAAACCCTTGTTGGCCCGATATGACCTGGAAGCGGCGAAAGAAGTGATTAATCCCGGTATCATCAGCCGGAGAGAGCCCAATATGTGGCGCTATAGAGAATTGTTGCCGGTCAGTGACCCGGCCAATATCCTGACCCTGGGGGAAGGGTTTACTCCCCTGCACCACGCCCGGCGATTGGGAAAGGAATTAGGATTTTCAACTCTATACATAAAAGATGAAGGTTTAAATCCCACCGGTTCTTTTAAAGCCAGGGGATTGAGTGCGGCCGTATCGCGGGCAAAAGAGTTGGGAATAAAGTCATTATCTATTCCGACCGCCGGTAATGCGGGCGGCGCATTAAGTGCGTATGCCGCCCTGGCCGGGATGGAAGCCCATGTGTTTATGCCCAGTGACGTGCCCAGACCTTTTATTAACGAATGCCGGGTCCTTGGCGCTTCAGTAACCCTCATCGACGGTCTTATCACCGACTGCGGAAAAGCCGCGGCCGAAGGGGTGAAAAAATACGGCCGATTCGATGTCTCAACCCTTAAAGAACCTTACCGCATCGAAGGAAAAAAGACCATGGGCTATGAACTGGCCGAGCAAATGAACTGGACGCTGCCGGATGTGATCATCTATCCCACCGGCGGCGGCACGGGCCTGGTAGGTATGTGGAAAGCTTTTGACGAAATGGAAAAAATGGGCTGGATCGATTCCAAACGGCCCCGTATGGTTACTGTCCAATCCGCTGGCTGTGCACCTATTGTCAAAGCGTTCCAGGAGGACAAGGATTTCGCTGAAATGTGGCAAGACGCCCGAACCATCGCGGACGGTTTAAGGGTCCCGGCTGCCGTGGGAGATTTCTTGATCTTGCGCGCACTGCGTGAAAGCAGCGGCACGGCTGTGGCAGTCCCGGATAAGGAAATCATGGAAACCTCTTACTTATTGGGTCGTACCCAGGGGATTTTTGCCGCGCCCGAAGGGGCTGCGGCCCTGGCGGGTTTTATTCAATTGCTCCGGCAGGGCTGGATAATGAATGAAGAAAGAGTTGTTCTCTTTAATACCGGCAGCGGTCACAAATATTCCCATTTGTGGGACTAATGGCCTTCGGCGACCAGAAACCTTTTTGAAAAAGGCCCTTGCTTTAACCGCTTTTTGATTTCTGTTAAAACTTCTTCAAGCGTAACACGGTGACAAGGTTGTATTGTTGAGCCTATATGTTTATGGTGGGGAAAGGTTTTTATATCTTTCCAATGGGGTTTGTTATCCCAACGCATGATGAGAACACCGTCCGGTTCTTGCCAATGGTATGAATATTTTTGATAGGATTCCGTATGCATTTCAGTTATATATAAAATTGACCCATCCAGAACGTCGGCTCTAATTTTAAAAAATCTTACCACTTCTTCATCGGTGAGTTTCGTAATTTTTACAGAAGCAAATAGCCCGGAATTTTTTAAGGCTCTTAGAACTTCATACAATTTCGCAACTCCTCGTATTTTTCGTTCCAGTCTTTATAGGCGATTTCATATGCTTCCCACTCAATTAGGTCGTCCCACTCCTGGAATTCTTCTTCCTCGCTATTTTCAACCTGCGTTTTGAATGTTGTGAATGGTTTTCCGTATTTTTGTTCCATCTCATTACAACGGGTTAGATAGTACTCTGCTTTATTATAGGCTTTGTCTAATAGCAAAGAGATAAGTTCATTCTTTGCCAACGATTCAGCGATATTTACGGGCAGCTTAAGTTTAACTTCTATCATCGCAGCCTGCTGCATATTGGACTCCTTATTTTAGTAGCTGAAAGCATTATAGCATATTTTCGGTAAATAGGCTATATACCTCCGACATGCCAACCGGGAATTGGTTCTAACGAAAATTTATCTTAGTCTGTTTTTTTTGGTAACAGATAAGTTGAAATAATGGCGGCGGCCCCGGCCACAAAGAATGTCAACAACCGCGCCGTCACTTTTGCATCCATTCCCGTTACACTCCATATAATGGTGAACGCCATACCTGTAATAATAGTAACGATAACGGCTTTACCGTGATAACGTTTCCAGAAAAGAGTCAAGAGAATGACGATGGAAAAAGTTCCGCCGATTCCCGCCCATACATAACTGACAATCATAAAAATAAGTTTGGAGGGAGACACATACGCGATCCCCAGGGCGATAAATGCCAATATCGTGGTAACGATGCGCGAACGTTTTAAAGCGGTTTTGGAGTCTTGTTTCTTCGATTTCGATAACGGGGCGATGATGTTTTCCGAAAGCTCGGAGGAAGAGAGGATCAATAGGGAATCCGCCGTGGAAAGCATCGCGGCGATAGCGCCGGTGATTAAAAGGGCGGCAACAGCGGGGGGGAAAAGCGTCAACATCACTTCCGGCATGACATATTCGCGGTCTGCCAGGCCGGTGGGTCCGAATAGGGCCAGGCCGATCCACCCGATACACAGCGCGCCGATATAGGCGATAACCGTCCAGGCAATACCGATGTTCCTGGCTTGTTTCGCGTTCCTGGCGTCTTTAATGGCCATAAAACGCATGCTCAACTGGGGCTGGCCGCCCAGGTAACCGAAAAACCACGAAAGTCCCCCGACAATAACAACCCCGGCGCCAAAACCGGTGGCTGCCCCGCTTAAGGATGTGAAATCAGGCCCGGCTTTGGTCAACGCGGCCGTCATAGACTGCGCAAAAAGCTCCGGGTGATTCGCTATATACAAAATACCTACAATGGGTCCCACGATTAATGTGATAATCATAAGGATCGCCTGGATGACATCGGCATAGACAACACTGCGAAATCCGCCATATATAGTATAAGGAATGATAACCACGGCAGTTATAAGCATTCCCCATTGGGGGTCTAATTTCATGAGGGTAAAGAGAGTTTTCCCACCGCCCAGGAATTGCGCGCCAACATAGAAGAAAAAGAAAAAGACAATCACCAGGCTTCCTATTGCCCGGATTTTTTTGCCCATTTCACTGTGTTTTTTAGAAAGATATTCGGTAAATGATGTTACGTCATACTTTTCGGCTTCGTCCCGTAAGCGCCAGGCCAGCGCTGCCCAGGCCGTACAAATCCCGACGACGCATCCCACCGCGGTCCATATTTCCATCAAACCCGTGGCATACGCCGCGCCCGGTAATCCCAACAGCGCCCAGGAAGATTCTCCCGCCGCCCGTTCGGATAAAGCCGCGGCCCAACCGGGCAAGGACCGACCCGCAATAGCATAATCTTCATCGGTTTTAACTTTTCGCCCCTGGTAAAATCCCCAAAGAACGATAAATAAGAAATACCCAATCATTACCAGTAAAATTTGTGTCTGTGCACTCATGGTTGTCTCCTTTTTTCCGTTAGTATGTCAAAGAAAATTATAAGGCCCTATTTTAAAACAGACTGGAAATTATTTCAATAGCTCCGCGGCGCGGAGGGCCTATTTGTAGGACTGGACCTTACGATTATGGTTTGGATACTGTCCGGCACGGGGCCACAGTGCATTGGTTGAACAAAACTTCCCCGCGGCGCGGGGGGCCTATTTGTAGTAGGGAACAGGCACTGCCTGTTCCCTACCACTACCGCTTAAGAAAAATATCAACCGGTTATTGAAATACTTTTCTATTTCAGGTAAACTATTCTCTTTAATTTTTGTCCCGTGATTTTTTTAAAATGTGAATAAAAAGGAGATATATTGATGAATCACGTGATTATCGGCGCCGGGATCGCGGGGGTCACGGCCGCCCAGGCGATTAAAGAAACGGATAATGATGCGGATGTTGTGCTTATCGGAAAAGAGGACTTTGCTCCTTACAAGCGCTGCCAATTAACGGAATTTCTCTGTGATTTGCGGACTAAAACCGACCTCACCTTTGCCCCAGTGGAATCTCTTAAGGAGATGGGGATAAAGTTTCGAAGGGGGCAGACTGCCAGGTCCATAAACACCACGGAAAAATGGGTGCAACTGGATGATGATGAAATCCTCTATTATGACCGGCTCCTTATCGCCACCGGCGGCCAGCCCAACCTGGGACATACCCTGCGTCCTTTCCTGAAACATATCCAACGCTATTATTCCCTCAAAGATGTCGTGGTACTAAAGAAAAAAATGGCCGATATCAGGAAATGTATTGTTTTCGGAGAAGGATTTAGTTGCCTGGACCTTTTGTCCGGTTTGTATAATTTAGGAAAAGATGTGACGTTCATTACCAGGAGAGAAAGAGTGGAACTTCCCCTGGCGGATTCGGAGTTTAACAATGGGCTCCAAGAGTTCCTGGAAGACACGGGTATCGAGATTATCACCGGCAGCCAGGTGACTTCCATAAGCAAATTCAGGAGCCATTACCGGGTCATGACGTCGAAGCATGGGGACTTTTATGGGGATATTGTTTTTGCCTGGGACCAATACAGACCTTATACGGCGTGCATTAAGGGCACGAACATTGAGAAAAAAGCAGGCATCCTGGTGAATGAACGTCTTGAGACATCCGTGAAAGACATTTACGCCGCCGGAGATTGTGCGCAAATTTTCCACCCCGTTCTAAATGACTATTGGATCAATTTCGGGTGGCCCAATGCCAGGGAACAGGGTGAAATCGCCGGCAAGAACATGGCCGGTGGAAACGAGGAATATAAAATCCACGAAGTCCTTGCATTTAATATCATGGGAAAAGAATTAAAAGCAAGGTGGTGGGAATGAAAAAACAGGAGGTCATTATAATGAAACGAACAAAATTATTGTTTATTTTTATACCGGTGTTTTTAATGCTTTTGACTGCCGCGTTGGAAGCCGGCAATGGTTGGGGAATCGGGTTCATGGTGGGGAATCCCACCGGTTTGAGTTTTAAGGCCTGGACCGGTAAAACCAGGGCCTTTGACGCCGGCGCTGCCTGGGCTTTTGGCGATCAAGATAAACTGCAGCTTCATGCGGATTATCTTTTCCATAATTATAGGGTCATCAAAGTGGAAAGCGGTCAATTGCCTTTTTATGTCGGCATCGGCGCCAGGGTAAAATTTGAAAAGGATACGCGGGTGGGTGTTCGTATCCCGGTGGGGTTATGTTACCTATTTAAAAATCACCCCATTGATATTTTCTTTGAAGTAGTACCAATCATTGATTTAGCCCCAGAAACAGAGATGGATATGAACGTCGCCCTGGGCATCAGGTATTTTTTTAAATAGCCAAACAGCGCAGTAATATTTAACTGGACCTGACGATTTGATTGTCAGCTCTTTTTTGTCTGTCCCAGGAGGTTTCAAATGGAACAGGAGGCAAATAATTTACTGTGTACCGATTTGCCGACGACGCCGCGGCCCGGTATGGGAAAGGTATTGGTGTCCGGCGCTTCCGGTTACATCGGCGGGAGGCTGGCGCCGGAACTATTGGCCAGGGGCTACCGTGTCAGGGTAATGGTCAGGGCGGATTCTCCCGAATATAAAGAGCGGTGGCCCGGGGCGGAAATCCACGTGGTGGATGCGCTGGATAAAGAAAGTTTGAAAAAATCCCTGGATGGAGTATATGCCGCTTATTACCTGATTCATTCCATGCTGCTGGGGCAAAAGAAATTTGAATCGGCGGATATCCAGGCGGCCAGGAATTTTAGGGATGCGGCTGAGGAAAATAACGTGGGTAGGATTATCTACCTGGGCGGCCTGGGCGATGTCAACACCCGTTTATCTCCCCATCTCAGGAGCAGGATGCAAGTGGCAGGGGAACTCCGTAACGGCCGCACGCCGGTTACAGTGTTGAGGGCGGCGGTTATTATCGGTTCAGGCAGCGCTTCCTTTGAGATTCTTAAAAACCTGGTAAAAGTGCTTCCGGTTATTCCCTGTCCTACCTGGACCAGGACCCACTGTCAGCCCATCTCGATACGCGATGTAATAAAATACCTGGTGGGCGTCCTGGAAACGCCGGAAAGCGCGGGAAAATCGTACGATATCGGCGGCGGCGAGGTCCTGAGTTATCAAAAGATGATGCAAATCCTTGCCGGCGTCCTGGGCAAAAAGAGGTTTTTTGTCCCCTTGCCGGTTTCTATCACCAGGTTATATGCCTATATTACCAGTTTTTTTACGCCTGTGCCGGCCAGGATCACGATGTGCTTGATGGAGGGCTGCAAAAATGAGGTGATATGCAAAAACAGGGATATCCATGATGTCATATCATTTAAACCTCTTCCTTATAAGGAGGCGATCGCGCGGGCAATAACCCGCGAAGAACAGGACCGAATTCATACCCGGTGGTCCGACGCTTACCCGCCGGCGCATGAATTGGCTATAAAACTACGGGAACTTCCCCGCCCACCGCGGTATACGGCTTCTTATTCCCTTTTGACCTCGAAAGACAGCGCCCCCCTTTTTAACAGCATATGCCGGATCGGGGGAAAACTTGGGTGGTTTAACAGCAATTTATTATGGAGACTCCGCGGCATGGTGGACCGTATTCTCCTGGGGGTCGGGACGTTGCGCGGCAGGCGGAGTTATACGGATTTACGCATCAATGATGTGATTGATTTCTGGCGGGTGGAAGACCTGAAACCCAATGAAATGCTGCTCCTTCGTGCGGAAATGATATTGCCCGGCAAAGCCTGGTTGAAATTCGAGATTAATGGCCCGGATAATAATGACATGCGTCGATTGTCGGTGGAAGCCTTTTTCGATACCAGGGAACTATTCGGGAAAATATACTGGTATATATTCCTACCTTTTCATCGTTTTATTTTCTATGATCTAATTCACCAGATCGAAAAAAGAAGCTAATAGAGGCCGCCGGTGACCAGGGCCGGTAAACGAATCTCTACCGTGGTTCCTTGCCCGGGTGTAGAGGAAAAACGAATAGTCCCGCCATGATCGCTGATGATTTTGGAAGACATGTACAAACCCAAACCAGTACCGCCGGAACTACGCTTGGTGGTAAAAAAAGGCTCGGCAATATATTTCAGGTCTTTATCAGGGATTCCCTTGCCTTCATCTTTCACAGCCACCACAATTTCCCGGTTGGAGCGATCGTAAGTCACGGTGATAAAAATCCCGTTCCAGTGATTATCCAGGGCCTGGCAGGCGTTTTGAACCAGGTTAATAATCACCTGTTCCAGGTTCTGGAAGTTCCCCATGACATTGGGTAGGTCTTTCTCATAGACGGCTTTGAAATGACGGGTGGATTTCTGGATCATATTACCGGTCAGGGATATGGCGGATTTGACTACCGATTCCATATCAACCTGGTTTTTTATACTGATTAGATCTTTGCCGGAAAAGTATTTTAAATCATTGACAATGCGTTGAATTTTTTTTGAGCTTTCCAGGATCCCGGAGAAAAGTTGGGGCATTTTTTCTTTCATTTTTTCATATTTCAAGCCGCCGACCACCAGGTCTCCTTTTTCGCGGGAAGTTTCATTCAGGATGGGGATGATGCTGTTCCAGGCTTTTTGCAGCACCGACGCATTGAGCATGATGGTGTTGTTGGGGTTATTGATTTCATGGGCCATGCCTGAGGCCAGGATGCCCAGGCTGATCATTTTATCAGCCTGGAGCAATTGATCGTGTTGTTTTTTCATTTCGTCTTCGGTTTTCCGCTGCTCGGTGATATCGTTCATAATGTGGACATAACCGGCAACGTTACCCGAATCGTCCGGCAGTGACTCCCCCGTGATGGTAAACCAGCGGTCTGCCCAAGTAAAAAGTGTTGGTTCAGTTCCCAGGTGGAAGACACAATTCTCCGCGTGTGTCCCGTCCGGGTCCAGTAATTGGCAAATGGGCGCCCCGGTGATATTGGCGAGTGGCTGACCGATTAATTCGACCATGGCCTTGTTGCACCACAGTATTTTTTTTCCATTATCCAGGATAGTAACGGGGCTGCTTATGGCATCAAAGGCGTGTTGATAAATATGGATTGCCTGGCTGTAGCTTATATCGCCGTTTAGCATGTATGTTTAAGCGTTTTTTATTATGATTCTTGCAGTAGTGTTTTGATTTTTTCCTTTATAAATGGAATACTGCTGCCGCCGATTTTGATATAGTTTATTTCGCTTTTCTTATTTATGAAAATCAGTGTAGGTATAACGGTGATTTTGTAGGAATCAGAGACGGTCTTATCTTCGGCGATGGCGATGGGGAATTGCATGTTATGGCGCGCCAGGTGATTTTTTATTAATTCGATTTCCTCTTCTTTGGTTACTTTGCCTTTATCGCCCAAATCGTCCCTGTAGGTACCGTTCAACCTGGTAAAACCAATGACGGTTAATCCCTTATCCTTATTTTCATCGTATATATTTATAATATCCGGCATCAAGGCCCGGCAATAGGTGCACCAGGGCGCCCAGAAAAGCACGATGACCGGTTTGCCTTTTAATTCTTCCAATTTGAGGGGAGTTGAGTTAAACCAGATGGGGGCGGAAATTGGGAACGCCGCTTTACCGAACCAATCGAACTGTTCGAGGGTTTTTTGCAATACTCCCTTTTTCTTTTCATCTTTTGTATCGGCGATACCGTCATTTAAAAGTTTCCTGGCCTTATCTCCGTTTCCTTCTTCTTTAGCGATTTCAGCCAGGGTTGAATAAACATTGAACTTGTTCTTTGCAAGGTCTTCGGGGATTTGTTGGGAATTTAAGAATTTATTTGAATATTCTTCTTTTACCTTATTGTCGGCATGCTCTGTACCGATGTTATAATAAGCGTCCAGCAGGTCATTGATGTCCTTTACCCCGGGTTCTATAGCCTTGAAAATGTTATAGGCTTCATCATACATCTTTTTTTCAAATAAAATTTGAACCTTGACCATTTTGGTTTCGGTCATTAATTCGGGGTTTGCGGCAATGAGGGCGTCGATTTTTTTCACAGCTTCATCCGGGTTTTTGATTTTTAGCAGTACTTTGCTTCTTAAGATTTCGATTTCCTCGATGGCCGGGCTTTTTTCATATTTTTTTAGTAGGGTTTCGAATTCTCTTTTTGAATCCTCGTTAAAGGCGACGAATTCGTCCCGTGTTTTTATTTTATCTCTTTTAACCTTCAGGTCTCCCGAAATTTTATGGAAATCATCGGAAAACTTTTTCGCATCTTCTTTTCCTGTTTGGCAGGAAATAAGGAACATTGCCATTACAGCTAAGATGAAAATTTTTTTGATCATGTTTCCTCCTTTTGGAATTTTATTCTATCACAGGCATATTTTAAAATCAAATGGTGGAACCTGAATTCACCGCCAACTATTCCGCAGATTTTTTACAGCCCCGTTTTCGCCAATTGTTTGCGTTTTTTTAGTTAATAATTAAGGGCATCGGGTTGGCCGTCCATTTTTTTCCCGGATATTAGCTAAAAAAAACCGAAAAAAGGGTAAAAAAAGTCCAACAGCACGCACTTA
>JAUPLE010000089.1 GCA_030837085.1 Acidobacteriota bacterium
AAGTTCGGAATCCTGTCTTTTTTTGTCTTTTCTCAGGGTATAAGCGATCATGGAACCGAACTCTTCCTCATCGCTTTCGGGGAAGATGACGGCGAATTCCCGGTCCATTTTCCGCAATTTTTTGATCTGGGTGGCGCCGATGATTTCATTGATGCCCACGACGCCGGAGATTTCCGAGGCGGAATAGAGGTCCTCGAACAATTCGATATCCACGGGTAAGAAATCGACGCCCAACCGTTCCAGGTCGCGGATATGTTTAATCATCAACTTGGCGCCCATGGGCAGGACTTCATTGCCATCGGAGTCGAATACAGGCGCTGTCAACCGGCTGTCTTTTAAGAACCGAGACGTCTTAAAATAAAAGATGCCGTTCTTTACCCTGGCGGGAACAATGGTATAAAACTTTTTCAGGATTTCCAGGTCATCGCAAAGTCCCATGGCTTTCAGAAAGGTGGTGACATTGATGCGTTTGGTTTTTTTGTCCAACCGGACCTGGAGGAGGTTTAATTTTTCCTCTAATTCGATCCAGGCACCCCTGGCCGGGATGATTTTGGCGGTGTATTCGCCCCTGGATTTACCGGGCAAAAAGTAGACGCCCGGGGAACGCTGGAGCTGGGATACCACGACCCGCTCGGTGCCGTTAATGATGAAGGTTCCCCTGTCGGTAATAAAAGGGATTTCCCCGAAAAAAATCTCCTGCTCTTTGACATCCCGGATAATTTTTTTGCCTTTCTTATCTTCGCCGTATAAGGCGAGCCTCAAGGTAACCTTCAAGGGGATCGAGTAATCGAATCCTTTATCAAGGCATTCTTCGGGTGTGTATTTGATTTTTAGGCGGACTTTATCGCCGCACAATTCGCAGGTTTTATTTATTACTGTCCCTTTACTGACGCATTCAGGGCACACGGAATCAGCGCCGGTGGGGGTATCCGAGCTTAATAATGAACCACAGTTGGAGCAAAAGGGCTTGGAATTCTCAATCCCCTGGAGGGCGCCGCATTTGCATGACCAATCCCCGAGTGAATAAGAATCGAATGCCAGGATTGCTGTTTCTTTAAAATCGGATATGGGAAAAATCGACTTGAAGGCAGCCTGAATTCCAATGTTTTTTCTCTTTTCCGGGAGTTCATCGATCTGTAAAAAGATTCGATACGATTTTTTTTGAATTTCCAACAGATGGGGCATCTCGATAGGAGATTCGATTTTAGAGAAACTTATCCTGTCGATATATTTTTTTTTTTTTCGCATGCTTATCCCTCAAGTTCCTGGCGCGTGAAGGGTCTCGTGTTTCCACGTCTTCCCTTCACGTCGCTCATTAATTTGCACTTTACTAATAACGTTTCATAAACGTTCTTACTTAATTTCAATTTCTGCGCCTACTTCCGCGAATTTTTTCTTGATATCCTCTGCTTCTTCTTTTGAAACGCCTTTTTTCACTGGACCGGGAGCGGAATCAACCACTTCTTTGGCTTCCTTCAACCCCAGGTCGGTGACTTCCCTGACCACTTTTATTACATTGATCTTTTTGGGTCCGACATTCTTCAAAATGATATCGAATTCGGTTTTTTCTTCAACCGCTTCTTCTGCGGCGGCGGCGGCGGGGGCGGCAGCGCCCATGGGCATTGCGGCCATTTCCGCTTTAATTCCATACCGAGTTTCAAATTCTTTAATATAATCGGCAAGCTCCAGTACAGTTAATGAATCAAGGTGCTTGAAAAAATCTTCCTTTTTGATTTCAGCCATTGTTGTTCTCCTCATTTTCTTTTTTATCTTTTAAATTGTTCATTAGAATTAACATATTCCGTAGGGGTGCTGACAAAGCCATTCCCATCTTTTTCAGGGGCATCGATATGGCGCCGACCAATTGGGCCATCAATACATCTTTCGCGGGAAGTTTTGCCACATACTTTACTTCTTCTCGATCGGCAAATTTCTTTTCGATAAAGCCAGCCTTTATCTTTACTTTATCGTTTTCTTTTTCATAGTCCACCAGGGCTTTTGCTACTTCCACGAATCGATCATTGGCGTAGGCGACAGCCGTGGGACCATTGAAAATATCGCGTCCGAAGTCCAGTTTTTCTTTTTCGAAATATTTGATTGCCAGCCTGTTTTTGATCACTCTCACATCGGCATTAAGGCTTTTTACCCGCTCTCTCAGGTTATTCATTTGGGCAACGGTCAATCCCCGGTAATCAAAGAGATAGACGCCGCTGCGGTTAAAAATGTCAGCGATCTCGTCAACCTGTTTTTTCTTTTTCTCAAGTGTTTGTGTACTCGGCACTGCAGTCCTCCTTCATTCGATAAATCATTAACTCATGCTAACTTTCAAATTGCGGTATATTTAATTTAACCGATGGGCTCATGGTGGAACTGATATAGACGGATAAAACATACCTGCCTTTTAAGGTCGGCGGCCTTGCTTTTATAACCGCTCTTACGAAATCCCTGGTATTATCAGCCAGCTTGTCGTTTTCGAAAGACATTTTCCCAATGGTTGAATTGATAATCCCGGTTTTATCTACTTTAAATTCCATCCGGCCTTTTTTGATTTCAGCGACGGCTTCCTTAATTCCAAAGGTAACCGTACCGGATTTTGGGCTGGGCATCAGACCTTTGGGGCCCAATTGTTTGCCCATTTTTCCCACCAGCTTCATCATGTCGGGTGTTGCAATCAGTACATCGAAATCGACCCAATTTTCTTTCTGGATTTTTTCAATAATTTCTTCACCGCCGAAAAAATCGGCGCCGGCTTCTTCGGCTTCTTTTTGTTTCTCGCCGGAAGCAATCACCAGTACGCGTTTCACTTTGCCGATGCCATGGGGCAGTACAACGGTGCCCCTGACCATCTGGTCCGGGTACTTGGGATCGACGCCCAACCGGATGGAGAGGTCCATGGATTCGTCAAACTTCGACGTTTTAATCTCTTTTAACAAAGAGACTGCTTCCGGGAGCAGGTACTCTCGCTCTTCAATCTTTTCTTTTGCCTTCAGGTAACTTTTGCTTCGCTTAGACATTTTTGATCTCCAATCCCATACTTCTTGCCGACCCTTCCACGATTTTCATGGCCGCTGCTATATTATTGGTATTTAAATCGGGTAATTTAGTCCTGGCGATTTCTTCCACTTGTTTCCTGGTTACCTTACCAACCTTGTTTTTATTGGGCTCGCTGGAACCTTTCAGAATCCCTGCCGCCTTTCGTAATAAGTAAGAGGCGGGGGGGGTTTTGAGGTTCATGGTAAAGGTTTTATCCGGGTGAACCAGGAGTTCAGCCGGGATGATCATCCCGTCTTCCATTTTTGCTGTTGCTTTATTGAACTGGTTTACAAACTCCATTATGTTTAAGCCGTGTTGGCTTAACGCCGGTCCTACCGGCGGCGCCGGTGTCGCTTTACCGGCGGGTAATTGGAGTTTAAATGATGTTACAACTGCTTTTTGTTTCTTTTTTACTGGCCCTGCCATCGAACGTCTCCTATATTTTTTCTACCTGCAAAAAATTCAAATCTACTGGGGTTGGTCGCCCAAAGATCGTCACGGTCACTTTCAACATGTTCTTATCTTCCATCACGGAATCAACCACGCCATTGAAATTTAAAAACGGGCCGTCAATAATCTTCACTCCCTCCCCTACTTCAAAATGATACTTGGGTTTGGGGGTTGCCTGGGTGGTTTCAATGTGTTTCAAAATGGTAGCCACTTCTTTTTCAGACAAGGGTTTTGGTTTTTTCCCCGCGCCGACAAAGCCGGTTACTTTCGGTGTATTCCTGACGAAATACCAGTTTTTGTCGTTCATCTCCATTTGGACCAGGATGTACCCGGGGAAAGAGCGCTTTTCACTGACTACTTTTTTACCGTCTTTGATTTCGATCACATTTTCCTTGGGGATTACCATGCCGGTGATATGCTCTTCCATTTTGTACTTCCGGATCTTTTCTTCTAGGGCTTTAACCACAAACTCCTCAGCGCCCGAAAAGACGTGGATGATATACCATTTTTTTTCCATACTTTAAATCCTATTTGAATATCGCGATCACCTTTTCGACCAATATGCGAAAAGAGAAATCAACCACCTGTAAATATACCCCAAAGATAATAGAGATGACAATTACCGCGAGGGTTGTCTTCTTTAGATCATTTTTTGTCGGCCAGGTGACTTTTTTTAGTTCACCTTTTACTTCATTAAGATAGTTTCCTATCCGTTTCCAAATATTTATTTTATCCATATCAGTATTTTCAAAAGCAGGTCAGGAGGGGCTCGAACCCCCAACACCCGGTTTTGGAGACCGGTACTCTACCGATTGAGCTACTGACCTACCCTATTTAACCTCCTTGTGGACGGTATGCTTTTTATCCCGCGAACAATACTTCTTTAAATTGAGTTTGTCCGCGGTGTTGCTTTTATTCTTATATGTAGAATAATTTTTTTCCCCGCACTCGGAGCATTTCATGTGTACTTTGATTCTTTTCTCACTTTTAGCCATGTTGCCACTTCTACTTTATTATTCGATGATTGCCGTCACGGAACCTGCGCCGATGGTACGACCGCCTTCACGGATAGCAAACTTCAAGCCCTGTTCCATGGCGATGGGCGTGATCAATTCGATGGTGAAATTGGCGTTGTCGCCAGGCATGACCATTTCGACGCCTTCTGGCAATACGACCCGCCCGGTCACATCCGTGGTGCGGAAGAAAAACTGGGGACGGTAGCCGGTGATAAACGGCGTGTGCCGGCCGCCTTCGTCTTTACTTAATACGTACACTTCCGCTTTGAATTTGGTGTGCGGGGTGATACTTCCTGTTTTGGCCAATACCATGCCGCGTTCCACATCGGTGCGGTCGGTGCCGCGCAGCAATACTCCGACATTATCGCCAGCCTGACCGGCATCCAGCAGTTTCTTGAACATTTCTACGCCGGTGACGACGCGCTTCATGGTGTCGCGAATCCCAACGATTTCGATTTCATCGCCGACTTTTACTTTGCCGCGTTCAATCCTACCGGTCACAACGGTGCCGCGACCGCTGATGGTAAAAACGTCTTCCAGGGGCATCAGGAAGTCTTTGTCTACAGGCCGTTCCGGCATCTGGATGTAGCTGTCCACGGCGTCCATTAATTCCATGATTTTCTTGTTCCACTCGAAATCCAGGTTCCCTTCGCTTTCAAGGCTCCTGAGGGCGCTGCCTCTTACTATCGGGATATCATCCCCGGGGAATCCGTATTCGCTCAACAGTTCCCGGATTTCCAGTTCTACCAGGTCCAGGATTTCTTCATCTTCTACCATATCGCATTTGTTCATAAACACGACGATAGCGGGAACGTTCACCTGGCGCGCCAGCAGGATGTGCTCACGGGTCTGGGGCATGGGGCCGTCGGCTCCGCTTACTACCAGGATGGCGCCGTCCATCTGGGCGGCCCCGGTAATCATATTCTTGACGTAGTCGGCATGTCCGGGGCAGTCTATATGTGCATAATGCCGCTTTTCGGTATCGTACTCTACGTGTGCGATCTGGATAGTGATGCCGCGCTCTTTTTCTTCGGGTGCGTTATCGATGCTCCAGAAATCCCTGTACTGAACTTTGGAACCCGCCCTCTTACTTAGTATTTTTGTGATCGCTGCGGTCAGCGTCGTTTTACCATGGTCTACGTGACCGATGGTCCCAATGTTCAAATGCGGCTTACTTCTGTCAAACTTTTCCTTTGTCATTTCTAACCTCCTAATTTAAGGTATAAATGCCCAACTGATTGGTTAACACTTCATTCATCTTTTTTTCGGGCATTTCGATATAATCCTGGAATTCCAACGAATAATTGGCCCGCCCCTGACTTAATGTCCGTATTGCCGTGGCATAACCGAACATAGTGGATAGGGGAACCAATCCATCGATTATATGTAGATTATTTCTTAGATCCATTTTGGTAACTTTGCCTTCCCGGGCGTTGAAATCGCCGATGACTTCGCCCAGGTACTCGTCCTGGACAATGATTTCAATTTTCATAATGGGTTCCATTAAGATAGGTTTCGCATCCCGGAAGGCTTTTTTGAACGCCGCAGCCGCGGCGATCTTATAAGCCAGTTCAGTGGAATCTTCTTCATGATAAGAACCAGCCAATAAGGTGGCTTCGACATAAAGAACCGGGAAACCGGCCAATACTCCGACTTCCATGGCTTCTTTTACGCCTATTTCAATGGCGTCATAATATTCTGGGGGGATAACACCGTCTTCTATCTTGACTGTAAACTTAAACCTATCAGGCCCGGGGAGCGGCGCCACTTGCATTACCACATGTCCAAATTGGTTTTTCCCACCGGCCTGTTTGACATACTTTTCTTCACCGACGGCAGGCACCCGGACAGTCTCATGATAAGCAACCCTGGGTTTCCCCATCTTGGTCTGGAGATTAAATTCACGTTTCATTCGTTCCCGGATGACCTCCAGGTGCAACTCCCCCATGCCGGCCATAATCGTCTGGCCGGTATTGGCATCCAGGTGAACCTTGAATGTAGGGTCTTCTGCGCTCAGTCGAGCCAGTACTTCATCCAGGCGATCGTGATCAGACGTTAACCTGGGTTCGATGGTGGCCGAAACAACGGGTTCAGGGAAAACAATGCTATCCAGTACGATTTGATTTCTCTCGTCGCATAGGGTATCGCCGGTGGAAACATCGCTTAAACCTACTGTAGCGGCGATGTCGCCGGCCCGGACTTCCGCGATTTCTTCCCGTTTATTAGAATGCATTTTAATCAAGCGGGATACCCGGATGCGTCTGCCTTTATTCGGATTGTAAACAGTGCTGCCGGTTTTGAGCACGCCGGAATAAACCCTAAAATAAACCAATTGCCCGACAAAAGGATCGGTCATGATTTTAAAGACCAGGGCTGAAAAAGGTTCTTTTTCAGCCATTTTTCGGGTGATTCTCTTTTCGGTCCCGGATACAATGCCCTGGATTTCCGCCTTATCGGCGGGAGAAGGTAAATAATCGAGAATCGCATCTAATAAATTATGAACGGCTTTCTTTTTGAAGGCCGCCCCCATGATTACGGGAACAGCGTTGTTATCGAGGCAAACGCGACGCACCGCGGCTTTTATCGCCTGTTCGGAAGGTTGTTGCTTTTTTTCCAATACCAGGTCCATCAATTCGAGGTCCAGTCCCGTCAGTTTTTCAATCAAGGTTTCCCTGTGAACCTCAGCTTCTTCAAGGTATTCTTGCGGGATATCCGTCACGGTGAGTATGTGCTCTGCATCGAAGACCTCATCGTTAT
>JAUPLE010000838.1 GCA_030837085.1 Acidobacteriota bacterium
CATCGCCTCGTCATAATCTCCCCGCGCTTTCAATATCTCCGCCTTTATCGAGCGGGGCACAACTTCCTGGGGAAACCGTTCGATGGTCTCATTACACAACCGCATCGCCTCTTCATACTCTCCGCGGGCTTTCAATATTTCGATCTTTATCGTTCGGGGCACAATTCCCTGGGGAAACCGTTCGATGGTCTCATTACACAATTTCAACGCCTCGTCATACTCTCCGCGCGCTTTCAATATTTCCGTCTTAATGGTTCTTGACACCACGTCTGTGGGAAATTCTGTTATTGCTTCATTACATATCCGAAGTGCTGAGTCATAATCGCCCAGGGACTTATATATCCCGGCCTTGATACCCCAGGGATAAACATCGTTACTATTCAATAATAATGCATATTCAACAAACTCCAGCGCTAAATTAAGACAATGTATTGTTGATAGCTTTGAGGCTAAATTACATAAAGTCTTACATACTTGCTCTTCCCGGCTGTTTTCCAGGTTATATTTTACCAGTTGATATGAAAATCTCTTCACCAGGTGGTCGTTTCCCCTTTCAGCCTATTTAACAATACGATCGATTTGACTTTCGATTTTTTCCCGGATATTTCTATCTTCTCTACTACCACCTTTTTCATACTTTTTACCGGCCCTCTCCAGTTGAAATTCTTTGAATAACCCCGTGATATCAAAACTCTGGGTGTTTTCTTCCTGTTTGAACTTTCCCTGGAAAGAAGACTCTTCTTTATCCAGATGGTACACGCCCGAAAGTTCATCGCTCATCTTTCTTAGGATTTGAGAAATCACAGTTTCCTGGTTTTTCATTCCCGTTTTAATTCTGTAATTACGAACCAGCCTATTCAACTCTTTTCGATTTTTTTCCGCAATGCATATAAATATGCGGGCAAAAAGACCGGCAGTTATAAAAATATTATTTATCTTTGCAAGGTCTTCGACCAGGGAGAGCCGAAAAATTGTTTTCTTGAAAATTTGTAAAATCTTATCCGGCACATCTTTATTGTCTATGAGCATACCATAGACAAATCCCATATCCTGGAGATTATTCCTTTTACTTAATTTTAGAGCACCTTTCAGATCGGCCGCCGCCGGGACCGGGTTTCCAAAAAAACGTGATTTTATAAACTCGAAAATTTCAGGTTCTTTGACAAGATTTTCCGCACGCCGGATAGATAAAGTGCGGGTAGCTTCGGACAAAGTTTTATCCATTCCGCCAATAGCGCCATGAAGTGCATCAAAGCAAGTTTTTTCTTTTAAAAGGTTCTCCCGGAGTTCTTCAATGGAAATCTTTTCAAATACTTTTATCTCAGCCCCGCTGCTGAAAAAGAGGTTGTAGTCATATGGAGTGCAATCCCGGGCCGCATCCGTATCTTCCACATGGAGGATGAATAACTTCTCGTCTTCCTCGTATATTGACCGGGCCACCTGGCCACTCACAAATGCTTTTACAATCATTCTTCAATCCACTGCCGGCTATCAGCCGTCAAATAATCCTTTATTCTTTCGATCATGTCCTTGTCCTGCTCACGAACATTTTCGGAATTTCCCCGTACAGCCTGGATAGACGTATTACTGAGTTTGCCGTAAATGTGCACCTCGATAAAATCATCGGTCTTCCTATTGCCTGTACTGAGTAATACAATTTTTGCATAATTTTCGACTGTTGTCAATAGTGCTTTTTCAAGCAGCCTGGCAACCGTCAGTTTACTGCGATCATTCCAGACCGCCCGGTAACCCCTGGGCATTCTTTTGCTTATATCCCCGGCAAGAATTTTATGGGTCTTGATAAAGCGATAGGAATTTTCTTCCAGCAGCGTTGCCCTTTCCTCTATCGCGGTATCGGAAATAATTATCGTAAAATCTCCATAAGACTTTAATCCCTTCCCATCGATGGACAACGCCGCATAACGAATATTCCTCCCATAACTCCCGAAAAGAGTTCCTTCAATCCCCAACCTCTCTCTATCGAATTCGCTGGGAGCAAAATCCCTTGTCTCTCCACCGGTCTGCAGTTGGTACGATGAATAAAGAGTATTGTTTCCTACCACAAACATATGAAGATCATCCAGGTTAACATTGATTACCGCCATACTTTTTTTGATAATCTCTTCAAACTCGATCCGACTGTCATCATACCCGTTCCCGGCGGCAGAATCAACTTTTTCTTTATATCTCTTCTCCAGGGCTTCCAATTCCTCCTTTTGCAGACATTCATTGACATTGGGAAATCCCAAAAAGGTGCCGCAGTGGACGCAGTTTTCATTCGCTAATGGGTTTTCATAACCACATTTAATCTTAGGACATTTAATCATTATAATCCCTGGTTTAAACGACTAATCCACAATGAAGAAAATCGTATCGCCGATTTTTAAGTTTAACTCCTTGGCCCGATTCCCCCGTAACTCCAATACGTACATCGCACGTACACGCGAAGGATAACTCTCGCAAGGATCTTTCTCACACGGCGGTACATTAATATACATGTCCACGACCTGCCTGCTCTTGTTCAAAAATATCAGGTCCAAATGCACCAACGTATTCTTCATCCACATACTGTGATAATCTTCTTCAGCATTAACAAATAACATCCCGAAATCATCCGGGATGGTCTTCCTGTACATCAATCCCACCATCTGCTTCTCTATTGTATCGGCGATCTCCACGGTAAACTCCACGGAACCGATATACAACGGGACCATCCTCACCTGCGCATGAACACAACTGCCCAGCACAACGACTATCAAAAAACAACCGATTACGGATTTTAAATGTTTCATGTTTCGTTCCTTTGAGGCCAGGGACCTTTTTGAAAAAAGCCCTCACGGAGGGCGAGGTCCCTGGACCCCCAAAAACTTTTTATTATTACACTTCAAACAAACGGCACAAATGAGACGCCAATCAGTGCCTCCTCTTTGATCTTACCCTTCTCTTTCCGGTAACGCATCATTCGCTGGAAATAATCACCCACCGGCGCCACTATAATTCCACCTTCCAATAACTGACTAAATAGATTTGCAGGAAACCGAGACGGAGCAGCCGTAAGCATAATCCGATCATACGGCGCATACTCATCCCACCCTTCCCTGCCATCGCCAATTCTATAATAAATATTGGTGTAATTCAGCCGCCTTAAAAGCGCTTCCGCCTCAAGAGACAACGACTCAATAACCTCTACCGTATAAACATGCGCCGCTGTCTCCGCTAAAACCGCCGTCTGATACCCACAACCCGTCCCTAACTCCAATACCGTTTCCGTACCCGTTAACTCCAACAACTCGGTCATGTAAGCAACAATATATGGCTGGGAAATGGTCTGCCCTTTCCCTATCGGTAAAGGGCCGTCACTATAAGCCGACGGCCCCTGCGAAAAAGAAACAAATTCATGCCTGGGAACCCTACGCATGGCCTCCAGTACCTTTGGGTCTGAAACACCCCGGGAACGAATCTGGAGCTCTACCATCCGCACCCTTATGCTTTCATATGGGTCTGTCATGTTCATAATTTTATTCCCTGATGGCCTTCGGCGACCAGGAACCCTTTTGAAAAAGGGTTCCTGGACTTCCTAAAACTTTTCATTATCCTTTTTTCTTTACTATCACCAGCGGTTCCTTTATAAAATACTTAGATAATATTTCCCTGAATTCCGGATAAGCCCGCGGAACAATTACAGGTTTCTCAATACCCAATACCATCTTAATAGAAACAAGATTTGGTTTGGAAAATGCAGACTGCTGCTCATAAAATCCCATATCATTCTTAACCGTTACCTGGGGCGACACAAACGTCACTTCCATACCTTCCGGTAATTCGAACCCGAGGTCCACCCGGAAACTAAAAGGCACATCCAGGTACAGGGGATATTTCCTTTCTTTCAAAGAAATCATCTCCTCGACGACATAAGGGAATTGAAATTTTTCCACGATAAAACGCTGCTGGTAAATGGCTTTCAAAAAGTCGCCTTCTACCGAAACCACAGCGGCTAATTTCCCCGGCGACAACAGGGTTATCTTTTTGATTTCCAGGTTCGATATCGGTAGTAACCCTTTAACCACACTTAACAGGGCTTTTTGAACATCTTCCAGCGTGGAACGGTATGGATAAAAATACCCGCTTACCTGCAGCGCCATTTCACCGGTGGTTTTCTCATTCTCCTTGCCGATCTTTATCTTCCCGGAGATGTCCACCTGGTTGCGACAATCGTGGACCGACTGGAGTGTATTAAAACCCTTTTCCTGCAAATTGAATACGGTTGCATCGGTTGCAGTGTAAGGGAAAAGATGATCGCCATTTTTCCAGGGATTGAGATAAATGGTTCTCTTCGCATCTGCTTTAATTATAATGAGGAACCCACTGAATTGCAGCATGGTAGGAACATCCTGCGCAACCTGCGTCGCCTGGCCGTCGAGAGGAAGCGGCAGCGCCACTATTTCCGTGGGAATGTTGACTTGCTTCAAAAGGTGATAGAGCATGTAGGTTTTTTCAATGGCCGTGGCGTAATTGGAATTGAATACCTCTTGCAGTTTTCGTACTGCAAAACCATCCAGGTCCGCGCCGATATTACAACTGGCAATCTCGTCACTCACCAGCGCCTGCGCCTTGAAATAAAAATCATCCATACCGGCAACATTGGCAGAGGATTTCATGACTTCCATTTTTTTCACCAGTTCCGCGGGCGCAGGACCGGCTTCTTCCACCGGTGGGAATATAGAATCCCAGCCGGATGCAGTGGAAAAAACCATATACGCTTGGTTGATCACTTTGTTCAACGGCTCGTCGATAAAACTCCCCAGGTTTTCAAAACTGAACGTATAAATATCCCGGTTGTTTGAGGTTTCTTTTCCCGGCTTCGCTTCCGCATTGAACAGATGATAGTTTAATTTCATACCGGACGGGACAGAAACTTTCAGGACCAAGCGTTGGATGGGGAAACGGTCCGTGATAAACTCCCTGCCGGAAAAATAGGGCATAAAACCCGGCTTTGTCAGCAAACGGTAATGTAAATCGATAACAGCCCCACGTTCCAGGCCCGTGTGGGTCACGACCATCTCCCGTAAATGAGAATAGTGAGCAAAGTAATGGGCGGAAGCCGGCAGCACTTCATTATAAGCATTGGCTGGGGATTGCACTTTCCGCCCGTCTTTCATGGTGGTCTCGGATTTCAATACCTTAAGCTCCTGGTGCCGCGGGTTATATGTGATAAAGGTTTCGCCGCTGGTGCGAGTGACTGCCATATAAGTTTCCAGCTTGAGGAGATGATGATACTCTTTCTCCCAACTACCGTCCGGGTTCAGGGTAAATGCAACTTCCTTTTCCAGGTATACGGCGTCTGAACCACCGTTATTCGCAGCAGTAAACGCAAATAATGGGAAAAGTACAAATAACAGGATAACCACAGCGCCGAATGATGTGATGGATTTAATTGATCTTCTCATGTTCTACCTCCTTTCCTTATCTCGCGGGAACAATAACCAGGACACCGCTGCCCGGTTTCTTAAATTCCAGCACACTGTCTCTAACGCTTTTCCAGTCTTCCGGTTGATATACCCGTTTCTTTACTTTAATCGTTTTTTCGATGAGAATGGAGTTTCCCTTTTGCTGGATATCGCCTGTAAATGAAGCGCCGCTGCCGTCGATTTTATTCATC
>JAUPLE010000839.1 GCA_030837085.1 Acidobacteriota bacterium
GACGAAGATAATAAAAAAATTCTACCCCGACGGACCCACGGAAACCCTACTTGTTATCGATGCCACCATGGGGCAAATCACCCTGGACCAGGCCAAAAAATTCAAAGAGTTCTCCGGCATTAGCGGCATTTTCCTGGCAAAATTGGACGGCACCGCCAAAGGCGGTACGGTTATCAATATCGTCGATGAAATGCGCATCCCTGTTAAATTCGTGGGTACAGGCGAAAAACAAGACGACGTGGCCCCCTTTATCGTGGACGAGTTTATCGATTCCATCTTCAGCGATTAAGCCATAATGGAAGATATTAAATACATGAAAATCGCCCTGAAACTGGCGGCCAGGGGCATGGGTTTCACCGAACCCAACCCCATGGTGGGCGCGGTGGTAGTTAAAGACGGTCACATCCTTGGCGCGGGATATCACCAGCGGTTCGGCGCCGACCATGCCGAACGGGCAGCCCTTAAGAATGTCACGGAACCCGGCGCTACTCTTTACGTAACCCTGGAACCCTGCTCCCATTTCGGCAAAACCCCGCCTTGCGTGGATTTCTTGCTGGAGAAAAAAGTCCAACGGGTAGTAACCGCCATGCAAGACCCCAACCCCCTGGTCAACGGCAAAGGCATCCGGAAACTGGAAGAGAACGGCATCCAGGTGGATGTGGGTCTATTTTCGGAAATGGCCCGCAAACTGAACCGCCACTATATCAAATATATGACCTGCCAAACTCCTTACGATACCTTGAAAGCCGGCGTCTCCCTGGACGGCAAACTGACGGATAAATTTCGCAATTCCCAATGGGTCACCGATGAAAAAATGCGTGGTTTTTCCCATTCCCTCAGGGGCGAGTTTTCCGCCGTCATGGTGGGGGTGCAAACTGCAATAGAGGATGATCCGCAGCTTAACATCCGCGAACTAGCCTGGGGCGACAAAAAACTCTTTCGTATCGTCCTGGACACCCACAACCGCCTCGACACCCGCCTGCAAATATTCAAGGGCGACCAGGAGCAATTCCCGCTGGTTATTTTTTCCTCCAAAGAGACGGAAAATAAAACACCAAAAGTAAAGCAGCATTTTTTCGTGACTCCCGGCGTAGGCGGCGGAGTGGATTTGCATGAAGTCCTGGCCAACCTATACCAATTGGGGATTGCCTCAGTGATAGTCGAAGGGGGCGGCGGCTTATTTAACTCTTTCCTGGAAGAAAAACTCTACGACGAAATCATCCTGACCGCGGCCGGGACGCTTATCGGCGGTCAAGATTCCGTCCAACTATTCAGTCGCGGCACGTCGGTGTCCACCCCGATTGAGTTGAAAGAAAGGGAAATCACGGTGCTCGAATCCGGCTATATTATTAGGGGATATAGGTAAGACATGTTTACAGGAATCATTTTAAAAATGGGGAAATTCATTTCCCTGGAGAGAAAAACCAGCCCCACGCTGACCATTGACGCCGGCGAATTGGCCAATGTTAAAATCGGGGATTCCGTGGCAGTCAACGGAGCCTGTTTATCCGTCGTGGAAAAAGCCCAAAACCTCTATAAATTCAATCTCAGCCAGGAGACCTTGCAGTTGTCCAATTTCGGCGATTTAACCCGCGGCAGTTATGTAAATATCGAGCTGCCGTTAACCCTGCAAGATTTCCTGGGCGGGCACCTGGTAAGCGGGCACCTGGACGGCGTGGCCCGGGTCAAAGCCATCGGCGCCGGCGCCGGCAGTACGAAATTCTCCTTTGTCTACCGGGACCGCCAGTGGAAGAAGTTTTTAATTCATAAAGGTTCCGTTACCATAAACGGCATCAGCCTGACTATATCCGAGGTTAAAAGTTCTTATTTTTCAGTCGAAATCATCCCCCACACCCTGGAGACCACCAATTTAAAATATTTAAAAATCGGGGAAAGGGTGAATCTCGAGCTGGATATGCTCGCTAAATACTTGCACAATTTGATCAAACCAGTATTTTAAAATTGTGCTTGATTTAATAAAAAAATGGTTATATAATTTCTTCTAAACCACCTCACAAAAATGAACAAACACAGGAGCTACTGATTTAGGAAAAAACAAACATGGAAGATAAGCATTTAGTCAAAGTACCCGAAGCCGTGGAATATATCCGGCAGGGGAAAATGATCATAATCGTCGATGATGAAGATAGAGAAAACGAAGGCGATCTCATGATCGCTTCGGAAAAAGTCACACCGGAGGCCATTAATTTCATGGCGCTCCATGCCAGGGGGCTGATATGTGTTTCCCTTACCCAGGAGCGAAGCGACCAATTACAACTTCCCTTGATGGTCCGGGACAACACGTCTCATTTCGAGACCCCCTTTACCGTATCCGTGGATGCCCGGGACAATATCACCACCGGGATATCCGCTTTTGACCGGGCAGAGACCGTCAAATGTCTCATTGATCCCGCCGCCCGACCCGAAGACCTCGTGAAACCTGGTCATATTTTTCCGCTGCGGGCCAGGACCGGGGGCGTGCTGGTCAGGGCCGGCCAGACCGAAGCTTCCCTGGATTTATCCAGGATTGCCGGCCTTGCCCCATCCGGCGTCATTTGCGAGATCATGAACGAAGACGGCACCATGGCCCGGATGCCCCAGTTAAAAAAATTCTCTGAAAAATTCGGCGTCCCGATCATTACCATCGAGGAGATCATCAAGTACCGCATCCAGGCAGAAACCCTGGTGGAGGCAGTGGCTGACGCCCAATTACCCACGCGCTGGGGAACCTTTAACATTAAAGTTTTCAGGGACCAGATTCAAAATGAATCCCATGTGGCCCTGGTGCATGGGGACCTCAATACCGATGAGCCCGTGCTGGTGCGGGTACATTCTCAATGTTTAACCGGCGATACCTTCGGTTCATTGAAATGCGACTGCGGCAAACAACTGGATTATGCTATGAAAATCATCAGCCGGGAAGAACGGGGAGTACTATTGTACCTCCTGAACCAGGAAGGTCGGGGCATCGGGTTGACCAATAAAATAAAAGCCTATAAACTCCAGGAACACGGTCTCGATACGGTGGAAGCCAACCTGGAACTGGGATTTAAAGAAGACCAGAGAGATTACGGTATCGGCGCACAGATATTGAGAACCCTGGGGTTGAAAAAATTGCGTATCATTACCAACAACCCTTCCAAATACATTGCCCTTTCCGGGTATGGATTGGAAATCGTCGAGCGAGTACCGGTTGAAGTCGATCCCACTTGTGAAAATGTCCATTATATGAAGACCAAAAAGGAGAAAATGGGACATATTTTAGAGAAAATTTAATATAAATAAACAAATGAAAGCAGCGGTTAAGCGCTTTGCGGGGCTCCACGCCGGCGAGCAGTGGGAGTTCCTGAAAAGCAGTGAGTTTACAGGTTGGGACCGGCAGGAAAAGATAGCCTTTTTAAAGGCTGCCTTAAAAGAAGAACTTTCCTCTAAAACTGTTGCCGCCATACTTAAGCTATTAAGGGAGTTAAATTACCTCGATAAATTTTTTTTCAGGCAATACCTGTATCATATCGATAGTTCTGTTTCTCTTGCGGCCAAAAAAGCCATGAAACAAGAAAGCGAGGGCCGTGACAGCGATTGCGCAAGGCTCATAAAAATGCTGCGGGAGGGGAATACCCCTGACCGGATATTGATTGTCAATTGTTTTCTCGAAGGAGAGGGAAGGTTAGATGAAGACGCTTTAATCTCATTTTTATGCTTCGATGACCCAAAGGTCAGGGAAACGATTGTAAGCAAAATCTCCCAGCGGCATGAGTTGGATGATTCCAAATTGAGCGATGCACTTAAGAATAGCAGCGGCGTGGCGTGGTATACGCGGGCCGCGTTGGTGGAAATCCTGGGGAAACGCAAGAGTAAGCATTTATTGGACATTGTCGATTGCCTGGTCAATGACAAAAATGTGGAAGTGAAATTAAAATTAATCGCTGCGTTATTGCAGTTGGAAGCGGGGAAAGTGAAGCCGTATATACAGCGATTAGCGAATGATGCGATTCCCTGGGTCAGGAAAGAGGCCCACCGCGCCCTGGAAACGATATAAGCCACCAAGACACCAAGAGACGGCGTGTCTTGGTGTTTCTTTGTGCCTTGTACTGGCGTGCCTTTGTGGCTACTTTTAAAGTAGGGCTATTTTCAAGAATTTTTTATCACTTTTGTTCTCTACTTTGAATTGCTCCGACACCGGCGAACCCACTGCCCAGATGATCTGCCCATCCCCATTAAGGACTACCGGGCAAAGATTACGCATTTCCGCCGGCATACCGGATGCCCGGATCATCTCAATAACCTTCTGCTTAATCGTGGTATTTATTTTTATATATTTGTCCTCTCGCTGCGGGTTTCGCACCGTCAAAGGAAAAACAGCCGAACCGGCCGGGATAATAATCTCATGGTTGGTCCACGGTTTTTGAAAAGAATGCGTCTCCTGGATATGCAGTTTCTGATGGATTTCTTTGATTTCCAGCACCCCGGGCGCTGCTGCCAGGTAATGATATCCTGGAATGGTGAATCCCGCCGGGAAAATATACCCTTTGTGGAACTTTAATTCAAGGCCCGGGATGGCCAGGCCCCGCATCGATTGGGCCCGCGTGCGAACAGCTTCGATATGGGCGAAACCGATATTCAAAAGGTTCCCTTTTAATAAGCGAAGATACTCCCGGATCACGTGCCGTTGGATTGCCAGGTGATATTCTTCCAGGATGTGAAGGGGTAGAGCTTTTCCCAGGATTAAGTGCTGATCCAGGATGTCGCCGGCAGTCTCACTGAAATAGTCGTACTCTTCCTGGATAATGGAAACGGTTTGAAAAATATGGTTATCGATATCCGGTTCGATTTTCTCTATCTCCGGTACCAGGTGATGGCGGATTCGATTACGCAGAAATAGGTCTTCCCGGTTGGTGGGGTCCTGGTAAAATTCGATGTTGTTCCGTTGGATAAACGAGAGTATCTCTCCCTGCGTGAACAGCAGCAGCGGACGAATAATATTGTTTTCCTTTTTACTGGAAATAGCGCTCAGTCCCTGGAGACCGCTGCCCCGGAAAAGTTTTATGAAAAATGTTTCGGTAAGATCGGACCGGGTGTGGGCCGTGGCGACTTTGCTGTTCTTGTATTTGGCGGAAACTTCCTGGAAAAATTTGTACCTGGAAAGCGAGGCGGCGTGTTCGAGGTTTAGGCCGGTTTCTTTTTTAAATTGGAGTATGTTTTTGGAACCAATCACCAGTTCGACGCCCTGGGATTCGCAAAAAGCCCGGACCCATTTTTCTTCATCGTCGGCGTCTTTTCGGAGTCCGTGGTTAAAATAGGCGGCAATGAGGTTAAAGGGAATATCTTTTTTTAATTCTTTTAATAAGAGGAGCAATGTAACCGAGTCTTTGCCGCCGGAGAAGCCAAGGATGACCGTATCATGGGGAATAATAAGGTAGTGTATCCGGGTATTTTCGAGGAATAGGGGGTACAGTTGCTTCATATCATTAAAAAAAGAATAGCGGCGGAGGGACTTGAACCCACGGCATATCGGATATGAGCCGAGTGCTCTACCGACTGAGCTACGCCGCCATTCAACATATTAATTATACCCTATTTACCCAAATTAATCAAGATAGGGTTCATAATTTTTTGAATGGCCACAAAGCCACAATGCCACCAAGGCACCAAGGCACGAAGGAACACCAAGGGGTTTATTATTAAAAAAAACTTGGCGACTTGGTGCGCCGTATTTTGGTGGCTATTTCCTATCAGGGCGTATCCGGAAACTCGAAGAAAGATTCTTCGCTCTCTTCGCTCAAGAAGAACAGTCGATATTCGTTCGCGCCATAGTCAGTAACGATCATCATTCGATTATGTTCCGGTGTTTCCGGTTCTTCGATCATGTACTTCATTCCCGGTTTTTTTTCGTTTTCGAAGAATGAGTTCCAGTAATCAGGTCCCCATCCGGTAGCTTTGCCGCCGCCCAGTCTAAAGTAAATCTCTTTGAACTTTTCTTTAGTGACTTCTTTCATGTGCACTCGTACAAAATTGCTCTTAAATCATTTTACCATCTTAGCATGAAACAAAAGGTTTTGCAATTTTTATGAAGGGAGGGCAGTAATGCTTATTTTGGCATTCTGGAAGGCACTTTCAGTCATTTTAACACGTCGTCTGAGGGCACCTCACAATACTCCGTAAAGTTTGCATTGTCTTCTGAGGGCGCCTCGCAACACTCCGTAGACTTTACACCGTCTTAGGGAAGCCTTCCGCGACATTCCGTAAAATCTGCACCGTCTCCCGGAGACTATGAAAATGTTGTTACCAAGCCACCAAGGCACACCTATACAAGACACCAAGTTTTTTTCTTAGCGGTCCTTCACGTTCTTCGCGGCTAAAATTTTTCTGTGGCAAAAAAAAATTTACCCCTCTTGATTTCCCAATTTTGCTGGTATATCGGTGAAATGATTGTAGAAAAGCAGCAGTTACATAAGTGGGGGAAATCTGTCGTTGAAAATCTGTCTAAAGATTTACAAAACGCAGCCTGTGGCTGCGTTTTGAAAAAGCACTGGCCATCTTTACCTATTTCTTTGGCCCGGAACACCCACATTCCAAAGTGGTAAAAAAGTGGATTGACGCTTGCAGCGTGGATATGAATGATGAATTATGAATGATGAAGGGAAAAGAAGGAAGAGCGGAAAAAGAAGAAAAAAACTTGGTGCCTTGGTGCCTTGGTGGTAAAGTTTTTGAAGAGAGGAAGGGAAAAGAAGAAGGTGAGAAGGTGAGAAGGTAAGAAAAAACAGAGAAGCGAGGAAGAGAGGAAGAAGCAGAAACGAAGAAGAGAAGATGAAGAGGAGAAGAAAAAACAGGGCACCTTTTTCCATTTCTTCTGCGTTGCAAAAATATGATTTTAATATTATAATTGGGGCATGTATTACCTGATAATAAAATTGGATAAGAGGACGGTGCTTTAAAAATGACGGCGCAAACCTATGAGAAACTTATCAATGAAAGCATTAAAGGGCTGCCCCTGAATGTCCTTGCCGAAATCGCTGATTTTATTTATTTCATCCGTAAACGCGCTTATAAGCCGGAGTTTTTCGAAGAGGAACTGCAAAGTGAACTGCTTAATACTGAATTGAGTCATCTAACCAGCGATGAAGAACTGCACCTGGAAAAGGAATTTGAAGGCTATGACAAACTCTACCCACGTCGATAAATTTGTCGTTGATACAATGGCAATTGTTTTACAAATGGAACAGCGTAAGCTTAGTCAATCAGTAAAAAACATTTTTGAAGCGGTTGAAGGAGGCGATACCATTGCCTATATCCCTGCAATCGTATTTAGTGAAATATTATATCTATCCGAAAAGAATCGGATTGAGATTTCTCTTCATGATGTGGCTGCGTATTTGAATCGTTATCCCAATTACAAGGAATACCCACTGAATTTTCCCGTTATTCAAGCTGCTGCACGAATCACGGACATAAAAGAATTGCATGACCGTTTGATAGCAGCAACCTCATTATTTCTTAACCTCGATATAATCACCAATGATCCGGCGATTCAGGCCTCCAGGTTTGTAAATACCGTGTGGTAAACATTTAACCTGAGACAAACAAAGAAACCGGCTATTACCAAAGAAAAACGATCCACAGATTTTGCAGATTTACACAGATTTATCTTCAAAAAAATCAGTGTAATCCGTGTAATCTGTGGACTTCGTTTTTTTCTTCGCGGTCCTTCGCGGCTATTCTATGAGAAAAAAAAGCTCCGGGCAAATATGACTCTACTTCTACTCTGGAGAATATTCGCTGTAATAAACGGTTTTTAATGCGGTAACGGTCTCGACTCCTTTTACCACTGTAACTCTTAAGTAAATGTCGTGAGTTCCCATGGTAACCATTTGAGTGATACTGTAACTGTTGACAAACCCTACGGCCCATTTGGCCCACCAGGAAACCGAAGTAACCGCGCCGCTCCCTCCGGTAATAACCGCGGTGAATTGAGAGGTTTGCCCCGAGGACAAGTAAGTGGGACCGGATATAGAAACGCTTAACGGGGCGACCGCATAGGTAACGGTATGATAATCATAAACTAATTTGGCCCCTTTCTGTACGGCTAACCTTAAAGTGACATCCTGGGTGCCCATGGTGAACGTCTGGGACGATGATGTGCCCAGGTTTATATAACTCCCGGTTCCGATACGGTACGCCCATTGATATGTTGGGGTCGCGATACAACCGTTCAAGACCGTAGAGGTAAAAGTAGATATCTGGCCGGAAGTCATCGAGGTGGGACCGACAATGTTCACGGTATGGGCCGGGGCAATACTGTAATACCCCTGGGGCGTACCATAACCGGACGGTACATCCGTGGGCATATGCCGCATCAAATATCCCGTACCCCACTTGGAAATATAATACCCGGAATCCTTCGGCGCAACCATATCATATTGCACAGTAGTTCCTTCGGGAATGGCCGAATGATCAATGGTATAAGATACCACCACCGTGGTCCCCCCGGTCTTATAACTTCCATCCGTAACATAATAATCTTTGGGCTGACTGGTCTGGATAGAAACTTTCTCAGACCAGGGACCGTAAACGGATTCCCTGCTCATATGCCAGCCATAGCCATGACAATTATAAGCGGGGTCTGCATCGCCCACGATGGTCGCACTGGGATAACTGATGGGAATATAAGATTGGATGAAACTTTTTTCATAACCGGTGAGCGCAGCAAAGCTGTAGGTGACTGTCCCCGGCACCTCAGTGCCGCAGGGAGTGTAGATACCACTGGACAGGGGTTCAGTCCCCACCACCTGCTGATAAAGCTCTTGCAACCGTGCGGACGAATCCAACGCCCGCATCAATTCCCTGGTTTTTTCTTCTGCCAGCAAGCGGAACCCGGCCATAACCGTGGCATCGATACTGTTTTGCCCGTAAATATCGGGGTAATTCAACTTGGTTTCAAGCTTACGTACGGATTCCTCCAGTAAGACAGCGCACTGCTTCAGATCAAGGGTTTTCAAAACAGGTTCCTGCCCCAGCAGTAGTTCCAAGAAACTGATTTTCATGGTAAAAGCGCCGATGCGGTCAGCGGGCAGCGACGCATCGAAATCCTGCGGATAAGTGGCGCAATAGACTTTCAACAATTCCACACCGGCGTCCTGCCGGTTCATTAGTTCCCGCAGCCCGTTAAACTGGGCGATCAGGGCGTCCATACCTTTCTGCGGGGAATCATAAAATACGATATCCGGGTAGAGCGGGTAATCGAGGCAGGTTTTCACTAATTCAGAGGTGGGCATGCTTTTCAGGGTCTCCACGGGTATCTGCATGGCGGCGACGATTCCAGGATTTGTTTTCAGCCCCTTTAAGGCTTCCCCAGTGGGAAAACTAAACTCTGATTGGGGAACCGCCCGGATCGTCATGGTGAGGGTAGCAATCATAAACACGGCCATTAAAACGGCAACTCTTTTTTTAAAATTCATGGTCTTTCTCCTATTTAAGATTGAATTGAAAAAACGGCGATTTTAACTGGGATAACTTACTTAGATATAAATGATATAACACTTCTGTTTATTTGTAAACTCTTTCCATGCCCAAAGTCCAAGGTAAAATGGACAAAAGTTTTTGGAGGGTCCAGGGAACCTTTTTTCAAAAAGGTTCCCTGGTCGTCCAAAAGATTTTATTTTTTCTTCTTGAGCCAGAAATAGAAAAAGATCAACGAGCCCCAAAAGTACAACGACGTAATCGCCCATCCGGCCATAAATGAAGGCGTTTGGAACGGATAGGATTCCCCGGCTTCATACTTTGCATAGGTACTGGAAATGTTAAACGTGATGTCCCAGAGAAGCAGGATAACAACTCCCACCAATATTAGCATAACAATATAACCGATGCGCACCCATTTGTCCTTTCCTTTTTTTATAAGGTATTCCCCCAGCAGCAGCCCGAGGTAAGTGGGTATTACGGCGACCGCCAGTAATACGTAAGAAAAGGCTGCCCTGAGGGGAACATCATAGATGTGGTCCACCCATTTCCACATGAAATTGCACTCCCAGGCCGGCCACCCGGCAAAATAGTAGCCGGGCGTGGGCGCGATAAAAATCGCCGCGTACATTAAGGTAAATACTTTAATAAACGCTCTTTTGTAACGGTCTTCACTCTTGATTAATTCTTTACCGGCTTCCGCCAGTACTAACCCGGTCATCAAGGCCACCGGGATATCCATTGCCAGCATATTTTCCTCCTTAATTTTTTATTTTAACTGGTCTCATTGCCTTTCTTTTTAAACCATAGGCCCACCAGGACGGTTATTAACGCAAAATAACCCATAACCAGCAACCACCCGTAAAAAAAAGGGGGCTGCCAGAACGAGGTCCCTCCCCCACTCTCAAATTGGGAATGGGTGCCGATGGTCCACCATACTCCCCATTTCAACAGGAACGGCAAAAAAGTGAGTATGATCCCAATCACCGACCCTATTACGACGAGTCGGTCCTTTCCTTTCCTGTACCAGTAGTGACCGAGAATAAACCCGAGATTCCCCAGCAATATCATGGCTACCAGGAACAGGATGTAAAAGATAGCCACGACCGGCCTGTTGAAGGGTTTCTCTACCCATGCCGAGGAATACATTACTTCCCAGGCGGGCCACCCGATTAATAGGTACATTCCTGCTATGGAGAATCCACAGGATAGATAGAGATTTAACACGCCTGTCATTTTGTTTAAAAATAGGTTCGGCTCGCTTTTAAGGTATTTCTTGGCCAGCAGAGCGTACACCTGGCCTACGGCAAAAGCAGCCGGTAAATCGACTTGTACCACTTCACACCTCCTTAATTATTATATTATATATGGAGTAAATTACTTTTTTTTGTTTCCCGTTCCCGGTAAAAAAGGGCGATCCACTTTTGCTCGTCTTCCAGGGCCATAGGGACGGAAGAGAGATTCGCCGGGGGCTGTTTCCCCAAACGTTCCCATTTGGAGATTCCCGAAGGATTGTAAGGGAGAAAGGCGCAATCAGCGACTCCCTGCTCCACGAAGAAAGCAGCGATTTGAGAAAGGTTTTCCCGGGACGCGGTGTAACCGGGAATGAGGGGCACCCGGGGAATAATTTTTACGCCGGAAGCGCAGAGTTTTTTAAAGTTTTGGATGATGAGATGGTTGGATTTTCCGGTTACGATTTCATGCCTGATGGGGTCCATGAGCTTGATATCGAAAAGGAATAAATCAATGAGAGGCAGCAGGGTTCTTTCAAAGAGTTCGAAATCGAAATAACCGCAGGTTTCCACGGCGATGTGGATGTTTTCTTGTTTGAGGATTTGCGCGGTTTCGTAGAGATAATCGATGAACATGAGGGGCTCACCGCCGGAAAAGGTAACGCCGCCGGAAGAGACCTGGTAAACGATTTTATCCCTGAGGATCAGCCGGGCCAATTCGGTCGGCGGGTAATATTGTCCCGCGGTTTGGCGCGCCAGGGAATAACATCCCTGGTCACAGCACCCGCACTTGATACAGTTTTCCGCGTAAAATAGGTTTTCCGCGGCGGGTACCTGGGATTCGGGATTCTGGCACCACTGGCAGCGCAGGGGACAGCCTTTCAAAAAAACAACCGTCCGTATACCCGGGCCATCTACCCCGGAAGCCCGGGCAATATCGAATACCAGTGGTTTCATTTAAAACCCGAACATGACCTGCAAATGTTTGGCCATATAACCGAACTTCATGATGTAATTCGGATTCCCTTCATAGCGAATTTTGCTCTCTAACACGAATGCAAATACATCCGGGTTCTTGGACATGAGGAATTCCCATAAGGCCTTACCGTTTTTAAAGAATACCGTCACATTGGTATCTTCGATTTTATACTTTTTCACTTTCATCTTGCCGTCCTGGAAAATGGCTGACGCGGCGATCTGTCCTTCTTCATCCTGGAAAGCATACCTGGCATTAAATCCCTGGATATTTCGCCGGTAATGTGGGTCCAATATCAAAGCGAGGCGGACGACTTTCAGCAGGATTTCCAGGAAGTCATCCAGGAGATCGGTTTCGATGGACTTGATCATTTTTTTCAGGGCGCGGTCCAGAAAAAATTTCCGCAAGGGTTTTAGCAATATGTTGCTCATTATTTACCTCCTTCACCGGTGGTGGGCATTGTAAAAGGCACTGCTTTGCCGGTGTCGGGATCGTACTGGGTCCGGGTGATTAATTCGGTTTTCATGGCTTCGTTTAGGTCTTTGAAATAGGCTGAATAGCCGGATACCCTGACGATCAAACCGGGGTATTTTTCGGGGTGCGCCTTTGCGTCCAGCAGGGTTTCATAGGACTGGATATTGAATTGAACCTGCATGCCGCCGAACTTGAAATAGCTTTCCAGCAGATCGGTAAAGTTCTTGAGGTATTTGCCGTTACCACTGGCGGAGGGTTCAGGGGTGTATTTCATATTCAACGCCACGCCGCCGGGGATATTCAAGCTGCCCAGTTCTGCCACGGATTTATAGGCGCCGGTTAAATCCCGGGCGCTCTGGGAAGCGGGTGTAATACCGCTGGAGAAAACTTCATTGGCCTTTCTTCCGCTGGGCAGCGCCTGGCCGATTTTGCCCAGGCCGGCATGGTTGGTCATGGTCCAGTAAGCCGGTCTGTATTTGCCGCCCCGGTAATTGGTGCGCCCCTGGTAAAGGTCATAAAGGAATTTGATCAGGCGCCGGGAATTTTTTACGGCGATGGGATTGGGGGAAGTGGAATCGTCATTACCGTATTTGGGGGCTTTGTTCTTTAAATAGTCATGCAGTCGGTCATAACCTTTGAAGTTGACGTCGATGGCGTCGCGCAGTTCTTTCAAGGTCGCTATTTTATCGATGTAAACGGCGGCTTCCACGGCATTCAAGGAATCGCACACATCCGCGAAACCGATATGGGTAACGCCGGAGGAGTTATACAGCGCGCCCCCGAAAATGAGGTCTTTGCCTTTTTCCATGGGCCCGGCAAAGAGGGCCGAAAGCAGCGGGGTCTGGAACATTTGTTGGTGGGTTTTGGCAAATTCTTCATTCAAGGCGATGGCGATTTCCGCCAGGGTTTTAAACTGGGCTTCAAAGGCGGTTTGAAACTGGTCAAAGGTTGTTAATTGGTCCGGCTCGCCGGTGGCGGGACCGATCCGGAGGTCGCCGGTGAGGTAAGGGCGTTTGCCGTTATATAATACCATATCCATGGCGGAGGTGAGATTGAATAGTATGGAAGACGACGAGGTGTACTCGCGGCCAGCGCTGGACAGTTCGATGCAGCCCACGATCCCATAATCCCGCGCATGTTGGGTCGAAACTCCCTGGTTTTCCAGGGTGGCGATATTGACGATGTCATTGTAGACGGC
>JAUPLE010000840.1 GCA_030837085.1 Acidobacteriota bacterium
ACGCGCATACCGTTTTTTTCATAAACAGGGAGCAGGGATTCATACAATGCGATCAGATTATTGGTTTTGCCGCTCAACTTGAAAACAGAAGCCAATTTATTCAGGGCAGGTAAATAAGAATTATTCGTGGCAATAATAAAGCGGAGCAACGAGGCGGCTTCCTCGAATTTATTATCTTTGATATTTTTTTCCACCACCGGGAGAAATAATTGAAAAGTTCTATCAAATTCTTCTCTTTGCAAATAGACTTTTCCCAGCCGCATAATCACTTCGGTTTCTTCAGGGTCGACTTCGGCGATCTTAATAAAAATCTTTTCAGCCTCGGTCATGCGGTTCTTTTTCAGGTACAATTCACCCAGTAGTTTTAGCAAATTAATATTTTTGAATAATTCGGCCCCGAGGCTGGCCAGCAGATCAATGGCTTTATCGTCATTATTTTGGGCTGTATAACAGGCGAGCATTTTTTCAATCAACTTCGGGTGCTTTAATTTATTGAGGATATTAACCAGTAGTTCCTCTGCCCGCGGGTATTCTTTTTTATTTAGCAAAATATCGGCTGAAGCGGCATACTCTTCAACGGCGTTATCATTCATGCCCTCTTTCAGGTAATTATCCGCCAGGAGGATGCGCATTTTTATGTTATAGCGGTCGAATTCCAGGATTTTTTTGTACATGCCCAGGGCTTTTTTTTGGTTATTCTGCCGTTTGCATTCTTCGGCCATATCCAGGTAAATCTGCTTGGCTTCCATGACCAGGCCCTGTTTGGAATAGAGGTCGGCCAGTTTATAAAGAGCCTCTTCATAATTGGGATCGATGCGGGTTATCCGTTTATACATGGCGATAGCTTTGGCATAGAAGCCTTCTTTCATATAGTAATCGGCAATCCGGTCAAATTGTTCGATGGCCCCGCGGTTATTGTTTTGCCTGATGTATAAATCGCCGACAATGCGTCTGACTTCAAGGTCATCCGGTTTAATGGCAATAATTTGCAGGTATTCTTTAATGGCAGCATCTGTCTTTCCCTGCCGGAACAGTTTATTGGCGCTTTTTAAAAGCGCCAACCGTTTATCTGTTGCCATATTTTTTCCGCCTCTTTTCTACCGTCCCAACTCTTTCCAGGCGCTGGAAATATCGAAACTTTTCCGGTGAAAATCAGTAATCCCCTTTACTGAGACTGCCTGGATGTGTTCCCTGGTGGGGTAACCTTTATTGTTTTGAAACCGGTATTCGGGGAAGAATTGTGAAAAGGAGATTAGCAATTGATCTCTGAATACTTTGGCAATAATGGAAGCCGCGGCGATGGATAGGCTTTTGCCGTCCCCTTTGATAATTCCTTCGCCGGGAATCTCTAAGAAATCCGGTTTCATCCCGTCCAATAAAATATAGCCGGGAGAAATTTGCATACCCTTTACGGCCATTTTAATTGCTTTTTTAGTGGCTTCAAGGATATTGCAGTCATCGATTTCATCGTTCCAACACCAGCCGATGGAATAAGCCAGGGCATTTTCGTAAATATACTCTGACAATGCCAGCCGTTTTTTATGATCTAGTTTTTTGGAATCATTGATCCGGTAATTTAGTTTTCGTGGGTCCAGGATAACGGCCCCGGCGACCACGGGGCCGAATATGGCCCCCCTGCCTACCTCGTCGATTCCACAGATATAATCGTAATTTCTTTCCTGTAAACGTTCCTCTATATCATAATTACAGTAATTGCGCATTACCGGAATTCTCTTAACCGGGCAGCCTTGCCTTTGAGTTCCCTCAGGTAATACAATTTAGCTCTTCTCACTTTCGAGTGTTTTTTCACTTCAATGCCCTGGACCAATTTGGAATTCAAGGGAAAAATACGTTCAACCGCGATTCCGAAGGATGTTTTTCTTACGGTAATGGTTTTTGAGACTCCCGAATTTTTAATTGCAATAACCGTACCTTCGAAAACCTGGATACGTTCTTTGCCGCCTTCGATAACCCTGTAAGATACCCTTAAGACATCCCCGGGTTTTATTTCAGGAAGGTCTTTCCTGACTTCTGAAAAGTAACTCAAATCTCTAATGACTGTCGATTTTTTTACTTTTTCTTTTGTTTTTTTCTTGTCTTCTTTTTCTTTTGCTGCTGCTGTTTCTTTCGCGGGCGATTTGGCCTCGCGTTTTACCTCAGCCGGTTCCGCGGTGGTCTCTTCACTTTTTTGTTCTTCGATGTTCTCAGCATTCGCGTCTTTTTTTTCTTCAGCCATGGTACGTTCTCCTACGTAAAATAATTAATCTAGTATAGTTTCCTATTGTACTATTTTTCCTCTCAATTTTCAATACTATTTAAATTTTTTAAACGGCCGGTTTATTGAAAGCCGTACAAACGACTGATTTCTTCGGCCCAGAGGTTTTCATCGATGGTTTCCAGGATGAGCGGAATGTCGTCAAGACGGGGGTCTTGCATGATAAATTTAAAAGTTTCCCAGCCCAGCAAGCCCATGCCCAGGTTGTGATGACGATCGATGCGGCTGCCCAGTCCGGCTTTGGCATCGTTCAAATGCATTCCTTTGAGGTACTGAAACCCCACGGTCTCAGCAAATTGTTTCATGGTTTTTTCATAGGTTTCCGGGGTGCGGAGGTCGTAACCGGCGGTAAAGGTATGGCAGGTATCCATGCACACGCCGATACGGAGATCG
>JAUPLE010000841.1 GCA_030837085.1 Acidobacteriota bacterium
AATATAATCATGCTCATCCGCCGATATGATCGGTTCGGGCATCTGGTCCGCGGTTAAGCGATATATATATATGGTATTCTTCACTGAGTAGAAAAGGGCATTTTTATTTTTAGAAAAAGCCATGGCTAGAATTTTCGACGTATATTTCGCGGGGAGGGTTCTTTTTTCCCACTTATTTTTTTGCCAGTAGACAAGATTGCCGTCCACGGAGCCGCAGAACAGGCGGTCATCATCGTATTTCCCGGCAAATGCGGCGGCCTGGAGTATGGCGCCCGGGGCGCCGGATAAGCGGACCGTCCCGTTTTTGTTTATTACGGGTAATTTTTGACCGGCGGTTTGCAGCGGGGCCGTCAGCAGCTCTCCTTCCCGGTTGTTAAAGATGATGTTGTTTTCCCCGTCGGCTGCCAGGGCCCAGGATTCGACGTTTTCGTAAATGATATCTTTCGATTCCGCCCCGGCTATATAAGCTTCCCGCAGGGCTGCGAAAATTTCAGCGGGCAGGATTTTCTTTTGCGACATGTCCTGCATCCGTTCATATGATTTCAGCGCATCATTATATTTTTCCCGGATTTCCTTTTTTTCGAGAAACGGGTTTAATTGGTTTTTATCAAAGCCCTGGACCAGCGTTCGCGTTTTTCCTTCGAGATAGGTATACGCTTCTTCATCCAGGCGAAAAGCGGTTAAAGCCAGCGAAGCTTTCAATTCGTTGTCCCCCGTCGAAGGGATGGACCGGGATTGAACGGCCAATTCTTTTGCCTTTGTCAGGTAGTGGCGATAGTTGGCTTCTTCTTTATTCATGTCGACGATTAAGCCCTGGATTTTCTCCAGTACGGCGTTTTCTTTGGCTTTGGTTTCCTCTATTTTGGCAATTTTTTCGCTTTTTTCGGCCAGGATTTTTTGTTTATCAGCTTCAGCGCGTTGTTCAACGGCTTCTTTCTCGTTTTCCTCAGCCTTTCGTTTTTGTTCCCTGGCAATTTTTTCGCTTTCCTGGGCCCTGGCCTTTTGTTCCACGGCCTCTTTCTCTTTGTTTTCAGCGATTACCTGCTGTTCGATTGCTTTCTTTTTTTGCCTGGTGGCTTCCTTTTCGCTGTTAATCGCCCATATGGCAAGAACAATGGCGATCACGGCGGCAATGCTTATGACAATGGCAAATATCCGGGTTCGTTTTATTTTTAATTTCTGCGCCCTCTCTTTTTCCGCGATTTCCAGGTCCTTTTGTTTTTTAGAAGCCCCTAAAAAGTGGATTGCCCGGTCGAATGAGGGGTCGTAACGTTCGGCCCATACGGCGTTGGGGTTATTTTTTTCGCGCCAGTCCAGGGCCAGCATCAGTTCGGGGTCTCTCCACGGGGCGGCTTTTCCCTCTTCATATAGGGCGGCGGTTTTTGCCAGCCTGCGGTATAATTCGGCGGACTTTGCTTCTTCGTTGACCCAGCCGATCAACCGCGTCCAGATGCGCATGTAACTTTCATGGGAAATATCGATAACGGAATCCATATTAAGTTCGACGTCATGTGGGGGCATGAGGAAAGTCCTGCCGGGTTTGCGAAATACATCGATTACCGGGATGACTTCCTTTATCGATGCGTTGGCGGCCAGGCATATTTCACTGACTTTGGCGGGCCGTCTTACGCCGCGCCCGGTTTCGCCCATTTCGGTGATCAATTTATACATGGATTCACAAACTTTTCGGCTTCTTTCGTTTTTAAGTTCGGCAAAGGCTTCTTCGGCGTGCTGGGATAACGCGCTTTCCATGGTGCCGATGGCCTGGTAATGTTTAAGGCCCATGGGTTCGTCGTCTTTTCGGTTTTCCAGCCAGTAATCCCAGGTGCGCATGAGTGCGTGCTGCAGGATAGGCAAATGGTCGGGATTATCGCCGACATCATTGAGCACCCGGGACAACAAAGAGGGGGCAATGGTCCCGCCGCCTACGGCGACGGGCCCGGTTATCGCAACGCGTTTTTCATCGCGGGTCATCCGGGGAATGAGGTATTGACCGTCATTAATGGCTTCGGGCAGCCCCTGGAATTCCGTACAGTCGCCCAGGAAATCGGACCGCATGGTCACCATTACATATATAGGGAAATCGGTGTTCCCGGAACTTTCTAAAAGCAATTTGATAAATGCCATGGAATCCCTTTTCCCATCCTGTTTACTGCTTCTTTCCAGTTTACTGAAGCGGAACAATTCCTCGAACTGGTCTACTACCACCAGCAAGTTATCATGGGCTTCCAGGCGCGACTGCTTGACGACATCGATGAGTCCCATGCTGCTTCTTCTTAAAGTGGTTTCGATAAACTTTCCCTGGATGGGGCCCATATCCGGTTCGGCGCCGGTTTGCGCCATTCCCCGGCTTAATAAACCTGCTTTAGCCAGGGCTTCGGCCATATTGCCGATGGGGTTATCCCCGGGGCGGAAAATCGCCGCCCGCCATCGCGAACCGGCTTTTGCCATAAATCCCCTGTAAAGCGACGGCAAAAGCCCGGATTTTACCAGGGATGATTTCCCGCTGCCCGATGTCCCGATTACAGCCAGGAACCGGGACACACGCAGCCGCGACAATAATTCGGTCACGGATTTTTCCCTGCCGAAAAAGAGGTGTTCTTCATCTTCTTCAAAGGGCCTTAAACCGGGGAAGGGATGGATAGTTATTTGTTTCATGGTCACATTGCCCCCAACGATTTCAGTTTTTCCAGGAAGGGTTGCATTAACCCGGGTGAGAAGCCTTGCATACCGTCGATTATGAGGGTATCATGTAAGCGGAACCTTTCTTTGGGTTTACCGGCCGGTGGAGCCAGGAACACACCCCTGAGGTTCAGCGGATGTGTTCTGCCGTAGCCGTCGATTTTGGTCAGGTCCCTGGTGATGGAACGTATCCAGAGTTCATTGCCTTCTCCATAGTATATAAGGGCAGCGTCGCAGGATTTTAAATTTTCCCGGTGGTCGGCGATCAATTCCTCCTCATTGCCGTCGAAGACGGGAATTATCACTTCACACCCGCTTTCGAATAAAAGGTCTTCCAATTCCGTGATGTGATCGACATCCATCCGGTCACATATCAAATAAACGAGCGAAGGCCCCTTTCCCGATGGTTCAGCGGTTCCCGGGGCCTTTTCCTTTTCTTTATTTTTACGTTTTTCTTCCTCTATTTTCCTTAGTTTTTTAAGAATCAGCGATCCCATATCATCGAGGGACGTTTCAATAATATAATCGTTGGGATCGGTATTTTCCTTCATTTCGGTTTTAACTTTTTCGAGAAATACCAACATCCGTTCATCCGTTTCATTGCAGGTTAGCGGGAGCCGTACCAGGCGTTTCAGGCTTCCCTTCCTGATTCTTTCGGCGCTTCGCTCATATTGCAGGTATACGACGGATTTATCCGTTTTATCGGGGACAACGCCGTAGTCTTCTCCCAGGATATGAATGGAAATCCCGCACTGCTCCAGTAAATTGTCTACGGTTTTAATGAATTCTTCGTGCACCAGGGGCAGGGATTGTTCCGGTAAGACATGATATCCCATCCCGATCAGTTCCTGTTTCAACTTTTCCCTGTAGGTTTGCAGGTTGAAATTGGTTTCAGCCAGGTATACGGATGCATTTTTCCCGGATTTAGCGGACTTGATTTGTTCCAGTTTTTGCAGGATGGCGGATTTAAAGTCTTCGATGGAGGTTTCGAACAAATCGGCCCCGGCCTGGCTTTCATCATCGGTGCGAAGTCGCTGCACAAATCGGTTATGTCGTTCATCATTGCCGGGGGCGCCCGGGAGAAGCCAAACCAGGCGGCTTAAGTTCCCGGTTTTACTTTTTTTTGCGGCCAGTTCATTTTGCAAGGCGACAATCGATTCCAATGAACCTTCCGGGACCATGCCGCCGCTCCCCCCCACCAGGTGGATGGATAATACGCTTTGGTCCAGGAAATCTTCAACCACCCGGTTGAATTCCGAAACGACGAAAGGCAGCCGGCAGTCCGGTACTACCCGGTACCCGGCCCTTATCAACTCCCGTTTGATCATATCATTCTGTTCTTTGAGGTCGGAGCAGGAATCGGCCAGGAATACGGTTAATTGTTCTTCCGAGTGGTTGATAACAGCGGTACTCCCGGTCTGTTGCAGCGTTTCCAGCAGGACGCAAATATCATTTGCGATATCGTCAAGTTTTCCCCAATAGAGTTGCTCCAGGTCCCCGCTGGATTTCTGGTCCAGTTCTTTTACCCGGCTTGAAAGCGAATCCCTGACATAAAATTCATACCCGAGGGTATCGGCAATTTCTTTGGGATGGGCATCATATGGGACAGCGGTTTTAATCACTTTAAATATCCTGGATTTGTTGCCGATTTTCACGCCTTTACCCTCCGCCGCTTTTTGATGGAACTCTCTTACTTCCTTTGTGCACCATTCCGACTTTAAATACCTGGGCGAAAGAATGGATATCATTACAGCGGTTTTAGGAAACTGTTCGACGATTTCATCGCCGAAAAAATCGTTTCCCTGTAGTTTTTGATCTCGCCAGATCCGGGCTTTTTCCCCCAATAGTTGGGACAGTCGTACTTCCAGGGCTTTATGGAAATTAGCTATCCAGCCTTGCTCCCCTTCTTTTAGGGGTACGTTGTCGATATGGGCATAGCTTATAAAAACGTCGACTTCAAAGAGCATTAGCTTTTCCCTCTTTCTATCGGATTCGTATCGATAGTATTTTATAATAATCCACTTTGTAGATATTTTCAATAGTTGTGCATGAAAAAAAAATAATTTTCTATCATCCAAACTTCTCCCAATATGTCACACTGTACTGGAAGTGGGCGCGTATGGAGCGGGGAAGCGGTGCGTGTGTGCATGTGCTCGGACCCACGCACCGCCTATATTTCACACAGTACGGTCTACGCTTCGATAACTATCGTGGGATCTGTTACGACTTTTACGATCGGTAGTGCCATATATTTATTAGTATCATCGGTGTCCATAAACGGGGTCGTTAACAGCAATAACACGACATCATAGGAAATTGTTTTCGGTGCACTTTCCAGTATGCATTGTATACAAAAGGTACTGCGACTATTTATCTCTATGCCTTTGCTTAAGTTTACGCCAGTTGGATCGATTGGTGCTGCGGGATTGAGAAATGATACTGACTTACGCACATATTGTGTGAATTCCGGTGGTTTCTCTGTGGAAGATCCTGGTTGGTCTACATCCGACAATACTGCCTGCGTCTGTTCACCCGGATTAATCGTGTGGCCCCACCATCGAATAGTGTCCCTGTTTTTAGCTCTTATTGCAAGATTGTATGTGGTCGTTAAGTATCGCTCGCCGCTTACTGTTTTTATATCTTGGTCTCTTAACTTCCAACCGATCGTGGAATCCTTGCATGAAACCAAACGAGTATAATCGGATACCGCGGTGTAGTTATCATATCCGATTCGACAAATACTTTTCGGATTTGACCGGTTATAGTCGTTGAGGTTCAAACCTCTGAGTCGCGCTTGCTGTTCTGGAGTCAGTCCTTCCCATCTTTGAGTCGGATCAAAACCATAAAAGTTAATTATATCTACTTTGTACTTATCCAAAATACCTTTAACATCTATTGATGCGAATATGTTTCTTGTGCCCATGTTTTTCTCCTTTAAGTTTATTATTTATTGTATTTATTGTCAAAAATTTATTCGAAAAAAATCTCAACATCTTCCTTGATAAATCCCGAAATGCCCCGTTTGAGTTGTCGCGTTATCGGGTTTATCGTTCCGTCCGAACGTCAAACCACACCACATAATTACTTTGCATTT